>JAISRP010000119.1 GCA_031273585.1 Synergistaceae bacterium | reverse complement strand
GCCCCAAGGTCCTTCTCGTTGGCGGGTGATGATACAATACGGTAGTTTGCGGTGTTTGGAATGTGTGAGGGCATTAGGGTTGGGGGTGACGTGATGGGGATGGGAATGCCTCGCGTCGTCAGGGTGAGGCAGAATTTTAACAGCGCGAAGGTCACGGATATAGAGCGAGCCGTGAGGGACGAATTTTCGAGGCTTGGGCTGCGGGATGCCGTCCGCGTCGGCAGGCGCGTCGGCATAACGGTTGGCAGCCGCGGCATAAACGGCATAACCGAGATCCTGCGGGCTCTCGTATCAGAGGTGCGGTCCTGCGGGGGGGCGCCCGTTCTGCTTGCGGCTATGGGCAGCCACGGCGGAGGGACGGCTGACGGTCAGGGCGGGGTCCTCCGCTCGCTTGGCATAGATGAGGGGTCGATGGGGGCTCCCGTCGTTACCTGTGCGGAGTGCGTGCGGATCGGCGTAACGCGGGGCGGGTATGCGGCATACGTCCTGAGTTCGGCACTGTCGGTCGACTCGATATTGGTCGTAAACAGGGTAAAGGTTCACACCGCCTTTCACGGGACGGTGGAGAGCGGGCTGTACAAGATGCTGGCGGTGGGCCTCGGAGGCCCGATGGGCGCGTCCCAGTTTCACGCGCGGGGGGCATCCGAGCTGCCGGGGATGCTGCTTGAGATAGGGGAGGCGATTCTTGCAGGGCTGCCCGTGGCGGCCGGTTTTGCCATAGTGGAGAACGCCCGCGAGGAGACCGCAGCGATCAGGGGAGTTCTGCCCCGGGATTTTCGCCGGGAGGAGCCGGAGCTCCTGGAGCTCGCGAGAAGCCTGATGCCGTCGCTGCCGGTGAATGGACTGGATGTCTGAATAATAGAAGAAATGGGAAAAAATTACAGCGGCACCGGAATCGACACGAACATAATAGGGCGTATGCGCATAGAGGGCGTCCCAGAGCCGGCGTCGCCCGACATCAAGAGGGTGGCTGTCCTCGGACTCTCGGAGGAGTCCCACGGAAACGCCAACGGCATAGGCCTGGCCGACGTCACGACGAGGCGTCTGGTCGAGGGGATGGACCGCGACGCGACCTACCTGAACTGTGCGACCACCGGATTTTTGATGCGAGGCGCTATCCCCGTTTACCTCGACACCGAGCGCCAGATGATGGAGCTGACGCTCCGAAGCCTGGGCTCGCCGCAGCCCTCTGATGTCCGCCTGATGCAGATTCACGACACCCTGCGCCTGACGTGCTGCCTGGCGTCGGAGGCGCTGCTGCCTGAGCTCGCGTCGCTGCGGAACGTCGAGATACTGGGCGAGCCCGAGGAGATGACGTTCGACTCGGATGGGAACCTCTCGCCTAGGGTAAACGCGGATTTCACTCCCTGAATGGCGTCCGGAATAGCAATTATGCCGGCGGCGAGGCATTCGTCGCCTGTGGGTTTCGATTTGACAACCGAATGCGGTTATGAGAGTATAACCGACTAAATAAACCGCGTGGAATATTGCCGATGGCGGTTGCAGTGGCAGCAAAGGTTTTAATCTTTACCCTTTAGGCTTCTAATTTTAAATTGCTATATCACGATACAGATTACCCGAGGGGGAGAGTGTTGCGATATGAAGGTTGCGTCCATTCAGCTTGCTATCAGCGATGACAGGACGAAGATCGAAACGGTCGATCATGCGTTGAAGATGATGGACTGCTGCGCCGGGTCCGACCTGATCGTACTGCCCGAACTCTGGAACATCGGTTTTTTCGCGATCGATAAATTCATCAGCGAGAGCGAGCCTATCGACGGGTATACCGCTGCGGCTGTGGGCTCCAAGGCCAGGGAGCTGGGCGCGTGGGTCTACTCCGGCAGTTTTGTGGAGTCGCGCGGCGGAAAATACTACAACACATCCATCCTGTTCGATAGAAAGGGCGAACGCGCGGCCGTCTACAACAAGATACATCTGTTTACTTATAAATCGAGGGAGGCGGAGATACTCACGCCCGGGAGAGATCTGGCGGTGGCGGATACCGAGTTCGGCAAGGTTGGACTGTCGACCTGCTATGACCTCAGGTTCCCGGAGATGTACCGCAAGATGATGGAGCAGGGGGCGGAATTTTTTCTCGTAACATCCGGTTGGCCCTATCCGAGACATGAGGCGTGGGAGATCTTCAACAGGGCTCGCGCGCATGAGAACTTCTGCTATCTGATATCCTGCAACTCGTCCGGAAAACAGAGGGGATTTCTCGCGTTGGGACACAGCAAGATCGTGGATCCGTGGGGCACTGTCGTGGCAGACAGCGACTACAGGGAGACCATTGTAAGAGCGGACATAGACCCGGGCCTCGTCAGGACCGCAAGGGCCGAATTCCCGGTCTTAAACGATCGGGTCTTTAAGTGAAACGAGGTTCTTGGGGATAGATTTTTCAAGGTACTGCACACATTTTTTATGTGCGAAATCCGGGGAGGAAATTCTATGCCTTTCACCATTGTCCGCAACGACATAACGAAGATGGCCGTGGACGCGATCGTCAACGCGGCGAACACCGCGCTCCTACAGGGCGGCGGCGTATGCGGGGCAATTTTCTCCGCCGCCGGAGTGCAAGAGCTGCAAAGCGACTGCGACGCGCTCGCGCCGATTAAGACGGG
>JAISRP010000089.1 GCA_031273585.1 Synergistaceae bacterium | reverse complement strand
CCCCCGGACCCCCATCCCATTATATTTCCTTTTGGCCCGCAGGGCGAAAATGAAAAAAATAAAATAGGGTCCAGGGAGCGGGCTCCCTGGCGGGGTTTGGGGCGGCGCCCCAAGGTCCTGCTTCATCCCCTTCCAGGTCCTCTCGCCAAGACGCGCTTGTCCCCCGTCCTTCTCGTGACGCCCTGAGAGTCAAAGAACTCGAGCATGGCGAGCGCGTATTTTCTGCTGACTCCGGCGGCATCCCTCGCGGACGCAATCGTTATTTCACCGTCCAGCGACGAGATAAGGGCGAGAAATTTTTCCCGCGTTGCGGACGGGAACAGAAAACCGTCCCCCGTCACCCTGAGGTCCTCGTACTCCCTGAGGAAACTTATTGCTCGCGATATCTCAGGGGCCGAGACGCCGAGCTTGGGAGGGAGGGCCGAGACGTCTACGAGCTCGTATCCGGCCGAGATCGCGAGGCCGCGGATCTTGCCTACGAGCCCCATGAATTTCTCCCCGCCCTCAGGGACGAAGCCGGGAGCGGCAAAGCGCGCGCCGGAGCCGGAGGAGACCGCCGAAGTCACGCCCCGCGATTCGAGCAGCTGCATCAGGGATTTAAAGTCCTTCGAGTCCGGCAGAGCTCTGCCAAACTGGGAGGACAGGGAGGAATACACCTCGTCGGAGTCGACGCCCGGAAGCTCCGGGTGCTCTCCGTGGAACTTCCGCAGCGCCTCCGTGACCGCCTCCCCGATATCGGACAGCGCGTCCGCCGAGATTATACACCCGCCCGACGCCCCGAAGCGGATCACGCCGCCGCCCGAACCCTCGCCCGCGGCCCTCTCCAGGGAGTCGTCGAAGTCGCCCCTCTCCATCTGGGACAGGCTGAACAGCTCCCCCTCCGAGACATACCCCCTGTCGCGCACGATCGAGGCGAGGAGGGCAGCCCGGCTGTTCGTGCGCGCGAGATCCGAGAGGATCATGGCCCTGCGCGCGCGCTCATGCCGGCCCTGTGGCCTCTCGGCGTACGGCATCAGCACCCGGCCGCCGCCTATTGTGGAAAGAGGGCTGTAGAATCGGACGACGAACCGCTCACCCGCCGCCACCGTTACCGGCTCGTCTGTCATCATCTGAACTACGCCGCCGAGGCCTGGCGACAGCTCCTCCAGGCCGGCTTCCTCGCTGCCGCCCAACATCGAGACTCGAGCCAACACGTCGGTGGTCCCTATGTGAAGCCGAAGCCTCTGCCAGTGCGTAACTGGCTCTGGCGCGGTACGCAGGACGTCCAGGACCGCGTCGAAGCATGAGGTGGGGGCGTATCTGCCCCTGGCGCATATCACATCGCCCCTTCTGACCTGCTCCAGCGACACTGAGGCCAGGTTTATCGCGGTCCTCTGACCTGCCACGACCGACGGGGCAGGAGTTCCATGCACCTGAATGGATCTCACCTTCGTCCGAAGGCCCGACGGCATGACGTCCACCTCGTCGCCCTCTGAGAGCGATCCGTAAAATGACGTGCCTGTGACGACGCTGCCAAAGCCCTTCATGCTGAAGGCCCTGTCGACGGGGAGAAAAAAAGCCCCAGACCTGTCGCGGGCCGGGACCGAGCTCACCAGCCCCTCTATCGCCTCCATCAGGGCCGGCAGCCCCTCCCCCGTGACGGCCGACACCGGGATTATCGGGGAATCGCCGAGGAACGTCCCCTCTACCAGCTCCCGCACGTCCTGGAACGCCATATCGAGGATCTCCCGGTCGGACGCGTCGATCTTTGTGAGGACCACGACGCCGTTCGTTATGCCGAGAAGCGAGACTATGTCGAGGTGCTCCCTCGTCTGAGGCATCACCCCCTCGTCGGCTGCCACGACGAGCATCACCGCGTCTATGCCCGCCGAGCCCGCCACCATCTGCCTTATAAACCGCTCGTGCCCCGGCACGTCAACGATGCTGACCGTCCTGCCGCCTGACAGCACGAGCGGCGCAAACCCGAGCTCTATCGTAATGCCCCTTCTCTTCTCCTCAGAGAGCCGGTCGCAGTCCACCCCCGTCATGGCGCGCACGAGCGCGGTCTTGCCGTGATCTATGTGACCCGCCGTGCCGAGCACGAAGGGATATTCGACCTGTCCCGTCACCGGAGACGCCCTCCTCCAACAGCCTCCCGGAGCGCGTTTAAAACGCCGGTCCCGGCGTCCCCCCAGAGGGTGCGGACGTGGAGGACTACGCTGTCGCAACTTATACCCGCGATGACCGGAGTGGAAGCGTTTCGCAGCCCATCGGCCAAGTGCGAGGCCCTGACCCCTGTTGTCGAGCGCAGCGCGACACCCCAGCCGGGCAGTGGCGCAGCCGGGAAGGACCCGCCGCCGACGGCGTCCTCGGTCCCCACCACGGACACGTCGTACGACGAGACTGACAGCTCCCGGAACAGCTCCTCTATGGAACATCTCAGCTCCTCCGCCCTCGCGCGGAGCTTCTCCGCCCCGGCGCGGAGCATGTTCACGGTCGGTATTTCCCCGGAGTTCCCCTTGAGGTACATCCTGAGTATCGTCTCGAAGGCGGCGAGGCACATCTTGTCCACGCGGAGGGCTCTTATCAGCTGATTGCGCCTCATCCCATCGATCAGTTCCCTCGAGCCGGCGATGCAGCCGATCTGCGGCCCGCCCAGCAGCTTATCCCCGGAGAACGTGACGACGTCGACCCCCGCGTCGATGCAGGCCCTCACTGTCGACTCGCCCCCGAGTTCCGGGACGCCCAACTCCTCCAACAGACCGCTGCCGAGGTCTTCCATGAAGGCCACCCCGCTCTCGCGGGCCAGGGCGACGAGCTCGGAGCGAGCTGCCGACTCCGTGAAGCCCTCCATCCTGAAGTTAGAAGGGTGAACCTTGAGCAGCAGGGCGGTCTCATCCGTGATGGCACTCCGATAGTCGCCCGCCCTCGTGCAGTTAGTGCAGCCGACCTCAACCATCTTAGCTCCCGAGAACGAGAGGATGTCGGGGATGCGAAAGGCCCCCCCTATCTCCACGAGCTCTCCCCTGGACACGACCACCTCGCGGCCCCGCGCAGCCGACGTCAGGGCCAGCAGGACCGCCCCGGCGTTGTTGTTGACCACTAGGGCGGATTCCGCGCCGGTCACCCGGCACAGCAGCCACTCGACGTGGGCGTTCCTGTGGCTGCGGCCCCCGCTCTCCAGGGAGTACTCCAGCGTGCTGTACCCACGCGCGACCGATGCGACCGCATCGAGCGCCTCCCCCGGCAGGGGCGAACGCCCGAGGTTAGTGTGCACGACGACGCCGGTGGCGTTCACCACCGCCCTGAGGCTGGCCCTGGACCGTGCCTCCATCAGCCGCCTCGCCTCGTCCTCGATGACGTCCGAGATGCGCGCCGGCGGCGTCTCCCCCTCCCGTGCGCTCATCCTTATTCCGTCAAGGACCTCGCCGAACAGGGATTTTACGGCGTCTCTCCCAAGTTCGAGCTCCGTCTCGGCAGCCCACGGCAGCGAGAGGAGCTCATCCATCGAGGGTATGGATCGCAGAAAATTCTGAAGCTCAGAGCTCACGACATCTCAACCCCTCCGAAAAAACCCAAAACCGCGGTCAGAAGACCGTGGGCTCCGCCCACGCCCGCCGGGGGACCAGTCCCCCGGACCCCCATCCCATTTTTTTGTTTTCGCCCTGCGGG
>JAISRP010000086.1 GCA_031273585.1 Synergistaceae bacterium | reverse complement strand
CCCCCGGACCCCCATTTTCTTTTTTTGATTTTCGCCCTGCGGGCGAAAATCAAAAAAAGTGAATAGGGTCCAGGGAGCAGGCTCCCTGGCGGGGTTTGGGGCAGCGCCCCAAGGTTTTGTCTTTTGGATTTTGGGGGACTCCGTTTTTGTCCGGCGCGGGGCGAACCCGTGGTTCTGTTTATTCGAGGGAGAAACTTTATGCTGGAGTATCTGATCAAGATAACGCTGAACACCTTTTACATGGCCATCCCAGCAGCTCTGCTGGTGGCGATGGTTAAGTCGGAGGACCACTCGCATAGGAAGAGATATTTGAGCCTTGGGTTTTTCCTGGGGCTCATATGTGCTTTTATATACGCTGTCCTGAAGCGGAACACCGGGTTCGCCGTCCGCGAGTACTACGACTTGGGCGCGCTGATACCGTCCCTGTTGACGGGGGCGCTGCTCCTGTTTGCCATGATCCGGGCGTTCTCCGCCGAGACGGGGCCGGGATTCCGCAGGGTCCTGCACGGACTCGTGTTCTGCGTCGCGGCTGGCGGCACGGCTTACTGCGCGCCAAATATAATGCTGTACCCGTTCGAGTTCGCGGTCGGAATGGATACGATATTCAACACCGAGTTCATGTTCAAGACTGCCGGCTACGCGCTCGGGATCCTTCTCGTCTTCCTCACGTGGCTCGCCCTCCACAGGGTGGCCCTTAACATGCCCCGCAGGGCGCTATTAGCGGCGTGGGCGGCGTCGCACATAACGCTCCTGGCGTTTGAATCGCTCACAATCGCGCAGATACTCCTCGGGAGGAACATGATCCCGCGCTACAGGTGGTTGACGCGCCCGGTAATCTGGATGCTGACCAACGTAAACGCGTTCACGTACATCCTCATGGGCCTGTCCGTCATCGTCGCAGCAATCCTCTACATCAAGGTGAAGACGACCGCCCCGGTCGGGGAGAACCCGGCCCAGGTGCGAAAGATGAAATTCCAGGCCCGCAGGCAGGTTCGCTTCTGCGCCTCCGTCCTGCTTGGAGTCGTGATATCGCTGCTGACCGTCACGGTCGGCGTGACGTACAGCAGCCGGAGGGTCGAGCTCTCGCCGCCTGTCGAGTTCCCGGCCACGGGCGACGTGATCTCCATACCGCTCGAGCGGGTGAACGACGGAAACCTTCACCGCTTTGTGTATAAAGTCCCGAGGGGCTCGTCTACCACCGACGTGCGCTACATCGTCATAAGGAAAAACGAGACTGCATACGGCGTCGGCCTCGACGCGTGCGACGTCTGCGGACCCTCGGGCTACTATCAGAGGAAGGGGCAGGTCGTGTGCATCCTGTGCGACGTGGTCATGAACACGAGGACAATTGGCCTGCCGGGCGGCTGCAACCCCGTGCCGCTCAAATTCGAGATAACAGGCGGCAGCCTGGTGATAAGGACGGAGGACCTCGCGGCCGAGGCCCGCAGGTTCTGAAGGAGGGATCGATATGTTCCGGCGCATGTTAATGGGGGCCCTTATACGTCAGAGGGGCAAGCTCGTGATGATCGCTCTCACGATGGCGCTGGGCGTGTCGCTTGCAACGGCAATGCTGAACGTGATGATGGACGTTGGCGACAAGGTCAATCAGGAGCTGAAGACGTACGGCGCGAACTTGAGCGTTGTCCCGCGCGGGGCGTCCATACTGGGCGACCTTTACGGCGTCGAGGAGGGGCTGGGGGTGTCGGACAAGTATCTCGCGGAGGACGAGCTCCCGAGGATGAAGACGATCTTCTGGGCCTTCAACATCGTGGATTTCGCGCCCTACCTCGAGACGAGGGCCTCCGTCGCCAGCGGTTCGGAGAGGGCTGAGGCCGAAGTCGTGGGGACGTGGTTCGACAAACACCTCGACATCCCCACCGGCGAATCGGTGGACACGGGCATCAGGCGGCTCAAATCCTGGTGGGACGTCAGGGGAGAATGGCCGGAGGACGGCACAGCGGGCGGGACGGCGTCCGCAATGATCGGCGCGAGTTTGGCGGCAAAGCTGGGGGTCGGTCCCGGCGACAGCGTATCCGTCGAGGCGAAATCCGGCGGAACCGTGACCATATCGAGCGTATTCCAGAGCGGAGGCGACGAGGACGAGCGGATATTCGTCCCGATATGGTTCGTCCAGGACATCTCAGACAGGCCGGGCCTCGTGAGCAGGATCGAGGTGAGCGCGCTCACGACGCCGGAGAACGACCTCGCCCGGAGGGCGGCTCAGGATCCGAACAGCCTCACGCGGCATGAGTGGGATACATGGTACTGCACGGCCTACATCAGCTCGATAGCCTACCAGATAGAGGAGGTTATATCCAACGCCAGGGCCAAACCGGTGCTCCAGGTGGCCGAGTCGGAGGGGGCCATACTTCAGAAGACGCAGATGCTGATGATGCTGCTCACAATCCTTAGCCTAGCCTGCTCCGCGCTCGCGATATCGAACTTAGTCACAGCGAGCGTCATGGAGCGGAGCGCAGAGATAGGCCTCCTGAAGGCGGTGGGCGCGTCGGGCATCGAGGTCTCGCTGCTCATAATGACGGAGATAATGATCACCGCCTTCGCCGGCGGAATCCTGGGATACTTCGCCGGGTTGGGCTTCGCTCAGCTCATAGGCCATACGGTCTTCGGATCTGCCATAGCCGCGAAGGCCCTCGTAATCCCGATGGTGGCGATTCTCATCCTGGTGGTGACGTCGGCCGGAAGTCTCCCGGCAATGAGGATGCTACTCTCCCTCCGCCCAGCGGAGGTGCTGCACGGCAGGTGAGGTCCGGAAACCGGAGCCGGCGCGTGTGGGGGTCCAGGGGCGTGCAGCGATTTTTAATTATTTTAATGATTGGTGATGAAAAATGACTAGACGTCGTATGTTTGTGAAGATGCTCGTTAGCTCCCTCATCCGCCGGAGATCCAGGATGATGGTGGCGCTTCTCGCCATTGCGATAGGGGCGACGGTGCTCCTGGGCATGGCCGCCATAAGTTTCGACATCCCGCGCCAGATGGGGCGCGAGTTCAGGAGCTACGGCGCGAATATGATACTCGTCCCGCCCGGCGGCGAGGCGAATGTAAAACTCGAGGACATCGAACGGGTCTCCGGAGTCATCCCCGAGGACAGTCTCGTTGGCATGACCCCGTACAGGTACGAGATCGTCCGCATCAACATGCAGGGGTACACCGCGGCCGGGACGATATTCGAGGAGGCGCGCCTCACGAGCCCGTACTGGAGCGTGAGCGGAAACTGGCCCCAGGGCGCGGATGACATACTGATCGGGCTGGACATAGCGGAGTTCACCCGCCTGACGCCCGGTTCATCCATAACGATAACGGGGAGGGGCAGCTCGGGGGCGCGGTTCAGGAGGGACATGACGGTCTCGGGCATCGTCCGGACGGGAAGCGTGGAGGACGGCTTCATATTCATGAGCCTCCCGACGCTCGAGGAGCTGATGGGAGACTCCGGAACCGCCGCTGTGGTGGAGGTGAGCGTCGCAGCTGACGAGTCGGAGTTGAACGCGCTCGTCTCGTCGATAGGCAGGGAGGTCCCAGGCGTCTCGCCGCGCCTCGTCAAGCGAGTGACCCAGTCGGAGACGACAGTCCTGTCGAAGCTGCAGTCCCTGGTCTTTCTCGTCTCGCTCGTCGTCCTCGTGCTGACCATGATATGCGTCGCGACGACCATGATGACGGTCGTGATGGAGCGGCGGAAGGAGATCGGCCTCAAGAAGGCGATAGGCGCGAACAACCGCATAATTGCGATCGAATTTTTGGGCGAGGGCTTGCTCCTTGGAGGCGCGGGGGGGCTGCTGGGAGGGATTTTTGGGTTCGTCTTCGCCGAGGCCGTGAGCATAAACGTCTTCGGACGCGGGGTGTTCATAGACTGGAAGCTGCTGCCCATCACCATGGCGGTGTCGATGGCGGTCACAGTGGCGGCCTGCCTCGGCCCTGTACGGCGGGCGACGGACGTGGAGCCCGCGCTGGTCCTGCGCGGGGAGTAGAGTCAGAGGGGATAAGGATATGAATATACTCGAGCTGAAGGGCATTTCGATGATCTACGGACAGGTCAAGGCCCTGTACGACGTAAACCTGACAGTGGAGCAGGGCGAGTGGCTGGCGATAATGGGCCCGTCAGGCTCCGGAAAGACGACGATGATGAACATAATAGGCTGCATGGACAAACCGACGGAGGGCTCCGTGACCTTGGACGGCCAGGAGCTCTCGCGCCTGAGTTCAGAGGAGCTCACGTCAATACGCAGGGACAAGATCGGCCTGATATTCCAGCAGTTTCACCTGATAAGCTACCTCACGGCCCTTGAGAACGT
>JAISRP010000075.1 GCA_031273585.1 Synergistaceae bacterium | reverse complement strand
CGGCCCGTGGAGAACGCGACCCTTTCGGCCATGAACGGCGTCTCGCGCACCTGAACCTCGACCGAGATCAATTTTTTGTCCTTCAGCTGAATCCGCACGTCCAAGATGCCGAGCTTGTCCACCGGCGAGTCCCTTTCGAGGTGAGGGTCGATTATCTGCAGGTCCTCGTACTCCTCGGCGGGGATGTCGAGCGCGGCCGTGAGGAAGGCCCTTATTATCTGTATGTATCTGTGATCGCCGAAAGTCAATTTAAAGATCAGGTCGTTCTTGAGCGGCAGTAAACGCGCCATGTGGGGCGCCCCCCCCTTCGCAGTGTAGCAATTTAAAATTAGAAGCCTAAAGGGTAAAGATTAAAATCTTTGCTGCCACTGCAATCAGCTAAAAATTATTCTAGCGTCGTCTCGCTGCGATTGAAGCGCATTTTGGCCCCTGGCGCCACAGGTGAAATTCTCGTTTTTAACAGCCCCCTCGCGGAGAGGGTTTCGGCGTTTCTGACTCGGCTATTGACTCAACTCAACCTGAAACGCCTTGTCCGGGCCGGCCAACACCGTTGCCGCGGTGAAGCGAACCTCATATAGGACCATGCCGCTCCCGTTTCGTTCGATATTTTCCTTATACCACGGCATTTTTGCGATGAAAATCTCCGCCGCGTCGAGCACGGTCCTGTCGCTTTTTGCGACATCAGCGCGACGCACCCTTACATGCGCCAGGCCCCTTGCGGGGATGGTGGTGAATGCAACGCTGTTGTTTTTGGAAAATTCCGCTTCCTTCGAGTCGCCCCTTGTAGAAATAAAATACAGCACTCCCTCAGAAGCCAAGTAAACAAAATTCACTATTCTGACATTGGGTATGTTGTCAACGGAGGACGCGAGCGCGATTCGGTCCGTTTTAGCCATAATTTTTTCAAAATCCTTCTTCCCGTCCATTCGCATTACACCTCTTCGCTGTTTTGTGATATAGCCGATTGAATAAACCGCGTGGAATTTTGCCGATGGCGGTTGCTGTGACAGCAAGGGTTTTCAATCTTTACCCTTTAGGCTTCTATTGTTAAATTGCTATAGTTACGCCAGCCTGTGGAGAAAATCCCGGAAGGCCTTCTCGTCGCCCGACAGAGCGCCAAAAAAGTCGTCGTCGATTTTCTCGACGATCGGGAGCGCGAGCCGTATTGCCTCCCGCCCCCTGTCCAAAAGACGAACGGCGTTTGCCCTCGTGTCCCTGGGATTCGCCTCTCTCGTTAAATATCCGTTGGCCTCCAAACCCCTCAGGATTTGCGACACGGACATCACATCCATATCCGCCATCTTTGCTATGCTCGCCTGCGACACAAAATCCTCCGACTGCCCCAAAAAATTGAGGACGGTCATCACGACGAATTGCGGGTGCGTTATGCCGATTTTTCGCAATTCACTCTTAATAACGGTATGCCACTTGTTATACACGCGGATAAAGATCAGACCAGTTGAAGCGTCTGAATTGCCTCTGAATCGATTGGATGGAAATTCCAACTACTTTTCAGCCTCCCTCTTGATTTTCATCACCGCCCCTGGAACGTCGGCAAACACGCCGCAGAGGAAACCCAAATCCTCCTCGGTAAAAATGTTTTTTTCCAGACGGACGCTGTGCTGGATGTAGGTTTTGCCTTTTTCCTGCAAGATCTCGTGACCGAAGAACAAGCTGCCGATTCCTGGAACGTCCGTCCTGTCGCAGAGAGAAGCGCCCTCGATGACCTCCGTCAACGCAAACTGCATTTCAGGCATATCCTTCAGCTTCATCCTGCCCGTTGTACCCGTCTTGACCTCGCCGTCAAAGACAATGCTCTCAAGATCGTCCTCCCAGGCGTAACGCATGGCCGGGTCGGCATAGTACGGCCAAATCCTCTCCTTTGCGGCATTTACGGCAACCTTGCACTGCAGCTCCATTACACGCACCTCCAATAAGTATAGTTATAATAAGCTTACTTACTATAATTCTTTGAAGAATCCCTGTCAAGCCCTTTTTCGATCGAACCGTTGACGAATCGCGCAAAAAATCATATGCGCCCACGGCGTTCGGACGCGAGCTACCTCCCCTACCGGGCGACGAGGCGCCCGGGCTTCTGCTATAATCACCCTCAGCGAGCCAGCCGTTACGGGAAAAATATTCCGTGCCCGGGCCGCATCGGATAAAAAATTATGGACGTCACGGGCGCGGCGACTACCGCCCGGCCATAAATTCGGAAAAGAGGATAGATGCCGCAGAGAGCATGATATCGCTGAAGGGGCTCAAAAAAACTTATCCCAACGGGTTCACCGCTATAGATAACTTGAACCTCGACATACAGGACGGCTCCTTCACGGTGCTGGTGGGTCCTTCCGGCTGCGGTAAGACCACCTTCCTGCGGATGATCGCCGGGTGCGAGGAGTGTACGGAGGGGGAGATATTCATCCGCGGACGGAACATAACGAAAAAAGCGCCGGGGGACAGGGGCGTCGCGATGGTATTCCAAAACTACGCGCTCTATCCGCACATGACTGTGGAGAAGAACATCTCGTTCGGCCTGAAAAATTACGGGTACGGGAGGGAGGAGATAAGGGCCATCCTGAGGGACGTGCTGGAGCTGGTGGGCCTTCTGGATTACGCAAAGTCAAAGCCGTCCAGCCTCTCAGGGGGACAGAGGCAGAGGGTGGCGCTGGCGCGGGCGATATCCAAGAGCCCGGAGGTCTTTCTGATGGACGAGCCGCTGAGCAACCTGGACGCCCGGCTGCGCGTCCAGATGCGCGGCGAGCTCATTCGCATCCATCAGAAGATCGGCTCCACAACGATCTACATCACCCACGACCAGGTGGAGGCGATGACGATGGGCGACTGCATAGCGGTGATGAACGAGGGCGCCATCATGCAATGCGGCTCGCCGGACGAGGTGTACAACAACCCCGCCAACATCTTTACCGCAAGGTTTATAGGCGACCCCGGCATGAACATCGTCGCGTGGAGGGACGGAGTCTCCCTCGGGTTTCGTTCCTCGAAGGCCCTGCTTCAGAGGCCGAGCCAATTTGCGGGCCTGACGCTGAACGCGGCCGTGAGGACACGCGAGCACTTGGGCGAGGTCTACCGCTACACCCTGGCGACAGCTCGCGGAGAGGAGATCGAGATACGGAACGATTACCTTCTGGAGACGGGCCGGCATCTTGCCATTTATATTAGAGGGGAAAACCTGTACGCCTTCGGCGCCGACTCCGGACGGATTCCGACGGCAGGCCTCGTGGACGACGCCGAGATATGAATGAATCCCCGCGCGTAGCTGGAAATATCATACGCCGCATGGAGATGCGATTTGTAAATCCCATCCTGAAATCGCCATACGCCCTGATATTGCCCGCACTTGCAATCTGCGTCTGTTTCAGCGTCATCCCGGCGCTGATGGCGTTTCGCAACAGCTTTTTCAGCGTGGACTACGTAGCCGGCGTCGATCGATTCGCTGGGATGGCCAACTACAGATCCATCTTCACGGACGGGGCGTTCATCCAGGTGTTCCGCAACACCGTCGTCTTCACGTTTTTCAGCGCCGCGTTCGGCATTCCGCTGGCGGTTCTGACGGCGGTGTTCCTCAACTCCAACTCGCCCCTGTGCAACTTCACGCAGGGCGTCGTGTTCACGCCCCACGTCATCTCCTTCGTATCTGTGAGCACGCTCTGGACGTTCATGATGGACCCTCAGTTCGGAATACTCAACTACGCCCTGGGCCTGCTGGGGATCAGGCCCCTCATGTGGCTCCTGGGCGAGAATACCTCCCTGCCGTCGATCATAATAGTCTCGGTGTGGAAGACCCTGGGGTATAACGTGCTCATCGTCGTATCGGCGCTGCAGACCATTCCGCGGGAGGTGTACGAGTCGGCCATGCTCGACCGTTCGGGGCCGGTTAGGACGTTCTTCCACATCACGCTGCCGATGATCTCCCCCTTCTTCGTGTTTTTGATCACGACCTGCGTGGCGCAGACGCTGAACACCTTCGACCTCGTGAGGCTGATGACGGGCGGCGGGCCTAAAAACTCGTCGAACCTCATGGTGTACTGGATCTACGAGACTGGCTATCTGCACTTCCAAGTCGGAAAGGCGATGGCGGGCGCCGTGATATTTCTGTTTTTCGTCGGCGCCGTGTCCCTGTTGAACTTCGCCCTGACGAGCAGGCGGGCATACTATCAGTAGGAGGTCAGGGATGTGAGCGACGGGACGCTATCACCAAAAAAAATACTCATGGGCGCCCTGACGGCGGCTGTGTTCGCGGCGCTGCTCGCGGCCTTCATATTCCCGATGTTCTTCATGCTCTCCACCTCGTTTAAAACGCTGCGCGAGGCGAACATCACGCCGCCCTCCCTCATTCCCTCAGAGTTTCACCCGGAGAACTACGCCGCTGCGTGGCGGAGGATGAACTTCCCCCACTACCTGCTTAACTCGGTATTTATAACGGTATGCACCATCGCGGGACAACTCCTCGTGTGCGTGCCGTGCGCGTACGCCTTCGCGAAGAAACAGTTCCGCTTCAAAAACATCCTGTTCGCGTTGGTCCTGTTTGACTTAGTCGTCCCTGCGCAGGCGGTATTCCTGTCCTACTACCTCATAGAGAGCCGTCTGGGCTGGATAGACACCTACCGCGGACTCGTCGTGCCCTTCGCCTACTCCGCATATACCATTTTTTTCCTGACGCAGGGATTTAAGACCGTGCCTGACGAGATACTGGACGCCGCCAGAATGGACGGGAGCTCGGAAATACAGATAATCGCTCTCATAATGGCGCCCATCGCAAAGCCGGTGATAATCGCTGCGACGCTCTTTACCTTCGCGTATAAATGGAACGATTATTTCTGGACGTCAATACTGACCACCAGCGAGGCCGTGCGAACCATCCCGATGGCGATTCAAAATCTCATGCCGACCGATCACACCATCAGGGAATGGCATATAATAATGAGCGGCAACGTCATGCTATTTGCGCCGATGTTCGTAATTTATATTCTGGCAGGCAAGTATATAAAGGAGAGCTTCACGTACAGGGGCGGCAGGTAGCCTGGAGCGGTCGGGCCGAATCCACAGGTTCAATGGGAGGAAAAATTCATGAAAAAAATTGTCTCGCTGATTGCGTTCATAGCGCTCGCGGCTCTCCAAACCGCCGGCTGGCGGAGCCCGGGGCCGTCTCCGCACTCGGGCGTGTCCCTCAGTTCCGGTACAGCGTCAGCAGCGGAAGGAAAGACGGATGTCGTCCTCTGGAACGTTTTTGCCGACAACAGCGACACTGGCGTATTTTTGTCGAACGCCGCCAGGGACTTTACGGCCGAGAACCCCGAGATAAAAGTTACGATCGTGGGTCAGGGGGGATACGACGCCGTGGCCGAGCGCCTCGAGGCAGCGGCCGCGTCCGGGACCCTGCCCACCCTGGCGATTATCGAGGAGACGTTTCTGGGCCGCTTCCACCCGAGGGCGGCCGACCTCTCGAAGTACGTCTCGAAGGATACGATAGACAACTATCAAAAGAGCCTCCTGGCATCCAGCCGCATAAACGGCCTCCTGGCGACCCTGCCCTTCAATCGCTCGACGCCGGTCCTGTACGTCAACCGCACCCTGTTCGACAGATCTGGCGTCAAAGGGGCGCCCTCGACCTGGGATGAATTTGCCGTCATGGCCAGAAAGCTCAGCGACCCCGAGAACGGCGTATTCGGCGCGGGGATCTGTTGGGACACCGACGCCTGGATCTTCGAATCGGTCCTGTATTCCTTCGGCGGCGAGATCATCAGCCCGGACAACAGGACCATCCTGTTCGGCCGGAACGACATCGCGGCGAACGTGGTCAAGCTCTTCCAGAACATGTACAACGAGGGCGTTTTGTTCAACCCCTACATTCATCAGGACGACCCGTGGGCGGTCATAGGCTCGGCCTTTTTGAACGGGAAAGTCGCCATGTTTCTCGGCTCGAACGGCATGTTCGGCACGTACGAGAAGCTGATGAGCGAGGCCGGCTACGAATTACAGCTTCAGACGCACCCCGCAGGCATGGATGAGTTATCCGTGGCGACCGGCGGCGGCAACATAATCATGTTCGACTCGGCGACCGAAGCGCAAAAACGCGCCGCCGGCAGGCTGATCGAGTTCCTGGCGCGCGATCGGTACGTGACGGAGTACGCGGCCCTGACCGGCTACCTGCCGACGACCGTCTCCTCGCTCGAAACGGGGGTGATAAAGGACCTCGCGCGCAGGAGCCCGTCGTACAAGATCGCGTACGACCAGATGCGGCACGCTCACCGCCGCCCTCTGACCAAAAATTGGAAGGCAATTTACAAGCTGCTGACGGAGGATCTAAGGAGATGCCTCACATACGCCGACACGGACGCCGCCTCAGCCATGAGGGACGCCGCCGCCGCCTGCCAGAAGATCCTCGACGAGAACCCCGACTGAGCCCGGAGCCGGCGCGAGAAGTTGAAGACCGCTTTTCTTAAATGCGGCAATTTCTACAGGGGGAACCTGCACTGCCACACCGCCCGCTCCGACGGCCGCCTCCAGCCGGAGGACCTGGCCGCGGCCTACAGGGAACGCGGATACGATTTTCTCTGCTTTACCGACCACAACATCTACACTGATCTCAGCGGGAACAGCACGGCAGATTTTTTGATCCTGCCGGGCATGGAGATAAATCCGCCGCCCCAGCCGGGAAACGACAGCGAGTTCCACTTTCTGGCGCTGCCCGGCACGAGGCGGGACCGCGAGGCGGCCACCCTGCCCCCTTACGTCCACGGCCAGGAGCTGAGGCTGCAGGCCCGGCACGACGCGGACTACCTGCAGAGCCTGCTGGACGACGCCCACGCCCGCGGCAGCCTGCTTGCACTGAGCCATCCATACTGGTCGAGGGTCGAGTACGACCAGGTGTTGGCGTTGAGGCATCTGTTCGCTATCGACGCCTACAACTTCTGCTCGGCGGTCATCGAGAACGCGGGCGAGTCGTTCTCGTGCTGGGACGCGGTTCTGCGCCGCGGCGGACGCCTGTGGGGGCTCGCGGTGGACGACACCCACAACTTCTATCCCCTAAACGCGCCCGGTAACGACGCCTTTGGCGGCTATACAATGGTAAAGGCCGCCTCCCTCTCCCAGGACGACGTCATGGAGGCGATAGCTCTGGGCAGTTTTTACTCGAGCGCCGGCGGCCCCGAGATCAAGGATTTTTACATACGAGACGGCAGGGCCTGCCTGCTCTGCTCCCCCGCGGAGCGCATCTACTTTTCCAGTCAGGCGCGGCAGTATCGCTGGCTCATTGCGGAGCAAAGCGGCAATTCTCTCACGGGATTCGAGTGCGACCTGCGAGGCGACGAGCTGTACATCCGCGCCGAGTGTTACGACGAGCGCGGCCGGAGGAGCTTCACAAACCCGATCTGGCTCTCGGCCGAGGACGGAGATGGAGCCAGCGATGCCACCGGCTCGTAAAATAATGCCGTACAAACGGCGCGACCTTGTCGTCATACCCCTTCGCGACGCTCAAAATATAGTCCTGGCATGCGACAGCTCCGGCGGGATCGGCCGCAAGCAGGAGGACGTCCTGC
>JAISRP010000061.1 GCA_031273585.1 Synergistaceae bacterium | reverse complement strand
GCAGGTCCTCGGAGCCCGGCACAATTTCCTCGAGCGAGGCGCTCCGCGCCTGCACGAACGAGTATCCGGCGGAGAGATTTTTTTTGAGAGCGAACTTGAAGCGATGCGGCTCGTCGTTTAATATATCAGCCATGCGAAGCAGCATCGGGACGCCCTCGCGAGGGGTCTCCATGCCGAAGCTGATGACGTCGACCTGCCCAGTGGCTGCAAGGATGTCGACCGCGGCATCCGAGAAGGGGCCGGCGTTGTGGCTTGAGAACGCGACCGGGAGCTCAAGCACGAGATCGACCCCGCAGGACAGGGCCATCATGGCGCGGACGCCCTTGTCGATCATGGCGGGCTCGCCGCGCTGCACGAAATTTGACGAGATTACGGCCACCAGGGAGTCGGCTCGCGCCGTCTCCAGCGATTTCCTGATATGATATAGGTGCCCCAGGTGAAAGGGGTTATACTCGGCCACTATTCCCGCTGTTCTTGAAATACAGAACCTCTCCCTCCGGGTGCTCAGACAGTCAGATTATGAGCGCTTCGGGGCCGGGAGGTCAAGAGAGCGGAGGGTGAGGGAGGTTTCATGAATATGAAGATACTCGTTCTGAACTGCGGAAGCTCGTCCCTGAAGTACCAGCTGTTCGACATGACTAACGAATCCGTGCTCGCGAAGGGGCTCGTCGAGCGCATAGGCATCGCGGGGTCCCGCATCAAGCACAACAGGGGCTCCGAGGAATCGACCGTCAGGGAGACGGACATCCCGGACCACACGTCGGCTATCAAGCTGGTCCTTGGGATGATGCTGGACGCCGGGACCGGCGTGCTCGGGAGCCTGGACGAGCTCGGCGCGGTCGGGCATCGCGTCGTGCACGGAGGCGAGAAGAACGACAGGTCCGTCCTAGTCGACGCCTCGGTCATAAAGGACATCGAGGACTGCACGTACCTGGCCCCCCTTCACAACCCGGCGAACCTCATGGGCATCCGCGCAATGGAGAGCGCCCTTCCCGGCGTGCCGAACGTCGCCGTCTTCGACACGGCCTTTCACCAGACGATGCCGCCCAAGGCGTACATGTACGGCATCCCCTACAGGTACTACGAGGAGGACAAGGTCCGGCGCTACTCGTTCCACGGCACGAGCCACGCGTACGTGTCGTCGCGCGCCGCTTCGCTCATCGGCAGGCCGATAGAGTCGCTGAAGCTGATAACGTGCCACCTTGGCAACGGCAGCTCCATCACGGCGGTGGACTGCGGCAGGAGCGTCGACTCGAGCCTCGGCATGGGCACGACCCCCGGAGTCCTGATGGGCACCCGCTGCGGGGACATGGACGGCTCCGTCGTGCTCTACCTCATGAAGAAGGAGGGGGATGTAAAACGCGTCAGCGACATCCTGCACAAGGAGAGCGGGCTGCTCGGAATATCCGGGGTGTCGAGCGATCTCCGCGACGTCGAGGAGGCCGCCGCCAGGGGGGACGAGCGCGCGAAGCTCGCCTCGGACATGCTCTGCTCGTCCGTCAGAAAGTACATCGCGGGATACGCCGCGGTAATGGGCGGCGTCGACGCAGTAGTCTTCACGGCCGGGATCGGAGAGAACAGCGACCTCACGCGCAGCGAGGCGACAAGGGGCCTCGAGTTCATGGGCGTCAGGCTCGACGAATCGAAGAACAGGGGGCTCCGGGGCAAGGAGGCCTTCATCAGCAGGGATGACTCGCCCGTCAAGGTGTTGGTCGTCCCGACGAACGAGGAGCTGATGATAGCGCGCGACACCCGAAGGCTGTCGGAAAAAGTATAGCAATTTAAAATTTAGAAGCCTAAGGGGTAAAGATTAAAACCTCTACTGCCACTGTAACCGCTATCAGCAAAATTTCACGCGGTTTATTTAATCGGCTATGGCGCCCCGCCGCGCGATTTTTTTTGTGAAATTTTATGGAGGTGCAACGTGAAAAAATATGCCGCGCCGCCGCCCGAGTGGGACTGCCGCATCCTGCTCTCGCTCGTCAGGAGGAGCGGGGCGCCCTACGAGGACTCGTTCGAGCTGCCGATGGACGGCGCAGTGGAACACTGGGGACAGACATACGTATTCGCCTCGCCCGTGACGGCGGATATCTCAGCCTGCTACACCGGCGAGAGGATACTGATCACGATCGGGGTTGGGGCTCGGATCTCCCTGCCGTGTTCGCGCTGTCTTTCTGAAACCGGGCTTGCAATTACGGGCGATTTGAGGTATCTTTTTAGTCTGCGTCCCGTCCGTTTGGAGGAGACGCCGCGGAAGAAACACCGGCACGTGCAGGAGGATCGGGAGGAGGAGGACGGCGCTGACGACGGCGACGTCGACGTGATCCCGATAGACAGCTTTCAGGCGGAGCTCGACCTATCCCCCTACGTGTGGGAGGTGCTGCCCTCAATCTACCCGAGGGGGTCCTGTGCTCCGACGACTGCAAGGGGCTCTGCCCATTCTGCGGGGCGAACCTGAACGACTCCGGCTGCTGCTGCAGGGAGGAAAACACGGACCCGCGGCTCGAGGTCCTCCGAGGCCTCGGCGCGGATTGAACGGCATAAGCAATCGCAAGGGAGGGAAGAACAATGGCAACCCCAAAGGGAAAAATATCTCACGCCCGCACTCACAACCGCAAGGCGAAGTTCATAGGGGCGCTCTCAGCGCCCTCCGTCACGACATGCCGCCACTGCGGCGAGACTATTCAGTCATACCGGGCCTGCGGAAGCTGCGGATATTATCGCGGCCGCAAGGTGCTGAAGACGGCGGAGGAGGAATGACCAAGGTCATCCGACAACGTGGAATGCGAGGAGACGGATAAATCGTTCTCCTCTTTTTTTTGCCGTCATCCCAAACCCACAGGGACAAGACCGTGGGCGCCGCCCACACCCGCCGGGGGACCAGTCCCCCGGACCCCCATCTGTTTTTTTGTTTTCAGCCTACGGCTGAAAACAAAAAAACTTATTGGAGGTCCAGGAGGCACTGCCTCAAGCGCTGGGTTTGGGGCGGAGCCCCAAGGTCCTGCCCGGGGGTTTTTGGAAAAAATAATCCCGTACTCCGATGGAGGTGACTGATTTGAAAAAAATACTGGCCTGTCTTTTGGTGGCACTCGTGCTTGCCATGCCGCTCCACGCATCCGGCCGCGGGCGGGAGGGGCGGCCCGCCAGGCCGGAGGCGCCCGGCAGGCCGGACGCGCCGCGTCCGGGGCGTCCTGACCGGCCCTTGCCGCCTAAGGATGGGGCTGGGCACAGGCCTTCGGTCTGGATCGAGGTAGGGGGCGGAGGAAAAGATGGGGCGGACGACCCGCGCATCCCCCACGGGGGCGAGGCGGACGGCGTCGTCTACGTCGTCCCCGGGTCGCCCGGGGAGTGGAGCAGGAGCGTCGACGTGGGGGCTGGCACGTTTCGCCTGGGCGCGCCGCTCTTCCTGCCACCGATAGTGAGGAGCCCGGACTTGGCTCAGATCAGGGCGATATACAACGAGGCCGTCGACGCCAGGACCGTGGACGTGACTTTGGACCGGGAGAGGACGAATCTCTCGACCGGCGGCAGGATTCGCCCGGGATACGGACTGGGCGAGGTCGGACTGCTTCAGATCGTGGTGGAGAGGGCGGACGGCAGGGTCTTCGTGCAGGACCTCGACATAGGGCTCGATTATCAGGTCACGAGGTGAGCCTGTATTTTTTGGGAGGGACGCCGATTTAATCGCCTGAAATATTTTTTTGTCCATGCCCTTAACGTAATCGCGTGGTAGAATACTTGACAGTGATTATCGATGTTATGGCCGATTAAATAAACCGCGTGGAACTTTGCCGACGGCGGTCGCGGTGGCAGCAAAAGTTTTAATCTTTAGGCTTCTGATTTTACATTGCTATATTGGTGCATCTTTGATTCTGAGGCGGAATATATGGCTGAAACACCTAACGGAAACGGCGTAACAAAGTTCGCTGACGTGGGCCTTGCGGTCCTCCTGGTCCTGGTCATCATAATGATGATCATCCCTGTGCCGACCGCATTCCTGGACATACTGCTCGCGGCGAATATCTCGTTCGGAGTCGTCATACTGCTTGCCACTTTTTATGTGAAAAGCGCGCTCGAGATATCGGCGTTCCCCAGCATCATCCTGGTGGCGACGCTTTTCCGGCTGTCTCTCAACATCTCCACGACGAGGCAGATACTTCTGAACGGCTACGCGGGGGAGGTCGTGAACGCGTTCGGCTTCTTCGTGGTCGGGGGCAACTACGTAGTCGGCGCCGTAATATTCCTCATACTGATAGTGATCCAGTTCATGGTCATAACGAAGGGATCCGAGCGAGTCGCGGAGGTGGCGGCGAGGTTTACGCTCGACGCCATGCCCGGTAAGCAGATGGCCATTGACGCCGACTTGAACGCCGGGATGATCGACGAGCCGGAGGCGCGGAAGCGCAGGAGGGACATTCAGCGCGAGGCTGATTTCTACGGGGCGATGGACGGTGCGTCCAAGTTCGTCAAGGGGGACGCGATCGCCGGTCTGATAATCACCATAATCAACATCATAGGGGGACTCTCGATAGGGGTACTTCAGCGCGGGATGGAGATCGGAACGGCGCTTCAGTCCTACAGCCTGCTGACGGTGGGCGACGGCCTGGTGTCCCAGGTGCCGGCGCTCCTCTTCTCGACCGCGACCGGCATCATAGTCACGAGGTCGGCCGGCGAGGGCAACCTGGGGGTCGACATACTCTCGTCCCTCGCCAGCAACCACCGGCCGCTTTTCATCGGATCGGGGATCCTGCTGGGCATGGCCTTGGTGCCAGGGCTCCCCACGGTGCCGTTTGCAGTCCTGGGCGTGATGATGGGGTTCCTGGCCCGGAGCGTGCGCAGGGAGGGGGAGATTCAGATAGCCGAGTCCGAGAGAAGACAGGGATCTGCCCCCGGCTCGCCCCCAGGCGGAGGTCCGGGCGGGGGCCCCGAGTCTCAGCCTGGCAGCCCGGAGAACGTCCTGCCACTTTTGACCGTGGACCCGATGGAGGTCGAGATAGGCTACGCTCTGATCTCGATGGTCGACCCAGGTCAGGGGGGCGACATGCTGGACAGGATAGGAACGATCAGGCGTCAGATGGCGATGGACCTGGGGCTGGTCGTGCCTCCGATAAGGATAAGGGACAACATCCAGCTCAAGCCGACCGAGTACATCATCAGGATCAAGGGCGCCGAGGTCGGGAGGGGGGAGCTCCTGCCAGACCATTATCTCAGCATGAGCGTCGATCAGGGGGACGACACGCTCGTCGGGATTCCCACGACCGAGCCGTCGTTCGGGCTCCCGGCGGTCTGGATATCGCCCGAGGTGCGGGATCAGGCGGAGGCGATGGGGTACACCGTCGTTGATTGCCCGTCGGTGCTCGCCACTCACCTGTCAGAGATAATCAAGCGTTACGGCTCGGACCTCCTGACGAGGCAGGAAGTCCAGAAGCTGGTCGACCTCGTGAAGGAGAGCAACCCGGCGGTGGCGGAGGAGTTAACAGGCGTACTGGGCCTGGGCGACGTTCAGAAGGTCCTGCAGAACCTAGCCAGGGAGCAGGTCCCCATTCGGGATCTAGTAACTATTTTCGAGACGCTGGCGGACTTCGCGCGGTTCGCGAAGGGGGTGGATTATCTGACCGAGAGGGTTAGGGAGTCCCTGTCCAGGGTGATAACGCTGCGGCTGCAGGACAGCGAGGGGATACTGTCGGTCTTTGCGCTCTCCCCGAGGCTCGAGGGAAAGGTAAAGGAGTCCCTGCAGGGCGACCTGAACACGGGCTGGCAGCTTGGCCTCTCCCCTGTCGATATCCAGCAGATAATAAAATCCGCGGCAGCGGCGGCCGAACAGATGGCAATGGCCGGACTGACTCCGATTCTGCTGGCGCATCCGGACGTTCGGTTCGTAGTTCGTAAAATACTGGAGGGAAGTCTTCCTCAACTTTTTATTATATCTTATAATGAAATTGCACAAGGCGCACAACTGAAATCGTTGGGGACGGTGGAGTAATTGAGAGTCGAACAACAGATAGAGTACGAGGCACAGAGCGATGCCGAGGCTATACAGGTTGCACGCAGCAGGCTTGGGCGAGAGGCGGTAATACTCTCGAGCAGGCCGATCAAACTTGGCGGCGTCCTCGGCATGTTCAAGCGCAACGCCCTCTGGGTGACAGCCGGCATCCTTGTACCTGAGAAGGAGGACCAGATGAGCGAGTCCAGGGAGCGGATGGTTGCGTTCCAGCACCTGCTCGAGGTGAGGAGGGCCGTGACCGGAGCCCAGGACAGCATGGCGGAGCGAAGGGCCGAGCCGCTGCAGACGTCGGCGTTCATGCCGACGGCAAGTCCGGTTCCTCCGCCGTCAGTGCAGGGCGCCGCGGTTCAGGCGTACGAGATGAACGCCGTCCCGAGGAGGGCTCATGAGGAGTCGCACCTCTCGAAGGACGTCGACGAGATCAAGGAGATACTGACGAAGGTCCTGGCGCGTCTCGATGGGGATGACGACGAGCTCGCCCCCGGCATGGGGTTCGGCTTGGACGATAACGCCAGAAAACTGATGGCAGCGGACGTCGAGAAGAATATCGCCATGGACCTGGTCGAGGAGTTCCGCCATTCGTCGGGGGGCAGGCAGTTCAATCACTGGCTCGCGTCAAAGATCCCCGTCATGGGAGGAGATCCCGGCAGCGCGCTGGGCGGGAGAAAAATTTTATTCGCGGGCCCCACTGGGGTGGGCAAGACGACCTCGATCGCGAAAATTGCGGCCGGCCAGTCTCTGTGGGCAAACCGAAAGGTCGTCCTCATGACGGCCGACACCTACAGGATCGCGGCGGTGGAACAGCTCAGGACCTACGCAAAGATACTGAGCATCCCGATAGAGATCACGGCCGAGCCGAGGGACGTCGAGTGCGCCATCAGAAAACACAAGGATGCCGACCTCATACTCCTCGACACCGCCGGCAGGAGCCACTACGACGACGGCAGGATGGAGGAGCTCCACACTCTGTACGAGGCATTCGCCCCCGATACGGTCCACCTCGTCATGGCATCTAACGTCAAGTATAGGGATATGCTTCGCATCATAGACAGGATGGGCATCGTGCCCATATCGGCCCTGCTCTTCACCAAGCTGGATGAGACCGCGAGCTGCGGCACCATCCTTAATGTGCTGAGGGATTTCTCTCTGCCTGCATCCTTCTTCACGAACGGACAGAACGTGCCGAACGATATCGAGGTCGCAAGAGGGGATTATTTTGTCAATCTGCTCTTCGACAATGTCATGGCTGGGAAAGAGAAGTAGATGAACCCGGTTATCATGCCGCCAATCATGGACGACCAGGCTACCGTCCTCAGAGAACTGGTCTCGGACAGACGGGCTGTCGTTGCGGCCTCCCGGATAAGCGGGATGAGGTCCATTGCCATCCTGAGCGGGAAGGGAGGGGTGGGAAAGAGCAACCTCGCCGTGAACCTGGGTCTGGCCATGGCCGAGATGGGCCTGCGGGTGACCATCCTCGATGCGGACCTGGGGCTCGCGAACATAGATATACTCTTCGGCGTCGTGCCGAAGTTCAACATGGGACATGTGCTCCGGGGCGACAAGGAGCTGCAGGAGATCGTATACAGGGTTGGGGATCTGATCTCGATAATACCGGGCGGGGCTGGTCTTCGCGAGCTTGCCGACATCGACGACCAGAGGCGCGCGTGGATAATAGAGCGCCTCTCGAGCCTCGAGGACGAGACGGATGTACTGATCCTCGACACGAGCGCCGGAATTCACAAGAACGTGCTGGCGTTTGCCGCGGCCTCGGACCTGGCCTTGCTGGTGACGACTCCGGAGCCCACGGCCATCCGGGAC
>JAISRP010000049.1 GCA_031273585.1 Synergistaceae bacterium | reverse complement strand
GAGGGAAAATAAAAGAAGAGGAAATAATCTTAGATAGAGAAGTTTATGCATTCCTGCCTGCCTGCCTGCCTGCCTGCCTGCCTGCCTGCCTGCCTGCCTGCCTGCCTGCCGAAGATTGTGTCCGGAGCTCGGTCAAACGCGCATCAGTAAAAACCATTACTCTTTCCTCCGATCAGGGACAATTATTCGCACGTCGTCGGCGACGCGCGATCGTATAAATTATTAAGATTCATTATAACCCCTTTTCTGAATTTTTTCGCAATGATTTTCCAGCGGGCGGCGCAGCGGCTGTAATTTTTTTTGGTGTTCACAGGAGAGGGTTTCTGTGATAGAATGCCCAAGTTGTTTTCGTAAACGCACTGAGGGGGGTGTAAGAGATGTCCAAGTTTTGCGATTGCTGCGGCAGGGGACCGGCGACCGGCAACGCGGTGAGCCACTCCAACCGTCACACCAGAAGGCGCTGGCTCATCAACCTTCGGAACGTCAAGATAGACGTGGGCGGCGGCGAGTCCAGGCGGCTCAAGATCTGCACTAAGTGTCTCCGTTCAGGTAGAGTTCGCAGGGCCGTGTAGGCGCGGCCCTTTTTACACTTCCAGTCCGAGGCGCCAGTAGACTGCGAGGACTCCCTCCCCGCAGGAGACGCTTACGACCCCGCCGGAGCGGCGCCCTGCCTCCAGCTCGTTGCTCACTGCCCAGGGCTGCCCTCTGCTGAGAGATGCTCCCGCTAGGGGCCATCTCACGCCGCTTATGCGGACTCCGCCGCACTCGTCGGTGAACGGCAGGAGGGAAACGGCCAGCGGGGGCCGGCGAAATTTAATATTCACCGTCTCCTTGGAGCACAAAAAAAACAGACCCTCGAGGTCGTCGATCATGCAGCGGCGGGGCGTCTCCCCGGGCCCGGTCCATCGGGCGTCAAGGGCGAATGTGTTCACCGCGCTCTGCAGGTGGTCGAACCTGCCCCCAAAACAGCCAGACACCAGCAGCAACCGCGAGCCGAGCGGTTTTTTCTCCCCCCACAGCCCGAGCGCCAGCTGAAAATCCGTGGCATCCTTGTCGCTTGAAAACAGAATTTCCTCCGCGCCCGATGCAAGGGCCCATTCCCTGTCCTCCCCCGATGCGCTGTCCATGTCGCCTATCACGACGCTTGGGACGACGCCGCCCGCCCTGCACGAACCAGCCCCGCTGTCCACGGCCCACACAACGGGCGAATTTCTGCGCGCGAAATCGTCCAGCCACTTGGGGTCCGGCCTCCTGCCGCCCGACACCATCAGCGTGTGCGCACAGGGGCCGGGGTCGGGCAAGACGGATATATCGAGGTCCCTCGACGATACGAACGGGACGCCCGCCATCAGCCGGTCCCCCTCAGACGCTCTAGGATCTCCGCGGCATCCTCCTCGTCGACCAGGATTTCCCTGGGGTGTGATCCATCGGCGGGACCGACTATGCCAGCCCTCTCCATCATGTCCACGAGGCGGCCGGCCCTCGTGAAGCCTATCCGAAGGCGTCTCTGGAGGCCGCTCGCCGAGGCCATCCCGCTCGACACGACCACCTTTACGGCCTCGTCCAGAAGGGCGTCGTCGAAGCCGCCCCCCTCCTCGACCCCGGCCGGGGCGTCCCCCTGGTCGTCGATGTCGGTGTAGATCGGCTCGCCGAACATGTTAACGAGGTAGTCTATCCAGCGGGCGATCGATCGCTCGTCTATCCAGGGCGACTGCACCCGAAGCGGCTTGGGGTTCTGAGTCGACATAAACAGCATGTCCCCCTTGCCGAGCAGCTTCTCCGCCCCGCCGCAGTCTATTATCGTGCGCGAGTCCATCATGGATGGAAGCGTGAACGCCACCCTGGCCGGCACGTTGGCCTTTATCAGGCCAGTGATCACGTTGACTGACGGCCTCTGGGTGGCCAGCATCAGGTGTATGCCCACAGCCCGGGCCATCTGGGCCAACCTGCAGATGTACTCCTCAACCTCCTTCGCGGCCGTCATCATGAGGTCCGCCAGCTCGTCCACGACTATGACTATGTGCGGCAGGCGGTCCTTCGGCAGCACCATCTCGTTGAAGGAGGCGAGGTTTCGCACCTTCACGGATGCGCAGCAGGTATACCTGCGCTCCATCTCGCGGATGGCCCAGCCCAGGACGTGGACGGCCTTCTTCGAGTCCGTCACCGGCGGGGTGAGCAGGTGGGGCAGGTGCTCGTACACCGCCATCTCCACCCGCTTCGGATCGACCAGGACCATCTTCAGCTCGTCGGGCCTGCGTATCGAACAGAGCCCGACTATGCAGCCGTTGACGAATACGCTCTTGCCGGAGCCGGTCGTGCCCGCCACCAGGAGGTGGGGCATGTCCTCCAGCCCCACTATGAGCGAGTCCCCGTTTATCGTGACCCCCATCGGGAGCGGCAGGGTCTTCTCAGTCTCCTGAAACCCGTCCTCCTCTATTATCGAGCGGAGGGTTATGCCGCGCCGCTTAGGGTTCGGTATCTCGATTCCGACGTACGGGTGTCCCGGTATGGGGGCCTCCACCCTCAGGCTCGCCACGGCGAGCGCCATTGCTAGGTCGTTCGAGAGCGAGACTATCCTGTTCACCTTGATGCCGGGGAGCGGCTGTATCCTGAACTGGATGACAGTCGGCCCGAGGAGTATGTCCGCCAGCTCCGCCTCCACCCCGAACTCCGCCAGCGAGTCTATTATCCTCCTGCCCCAGGGGCGGGCCGTCTCGGCGGAAATTTCGTCGTAATCCGGCTCAATGCCGTACAGCTCAGGCGGGGGAGGAAATTTTCCAGCGGGGAGCGCCATGCCGTCGATCTCGTATTCGAGCTCGTCCACCGGGATGACGTCCTCCTGAATCGGCATGTCCGGCGCCTCGGCAGGACCCTCCCCCACGTCCGGAGGGTCCTCCTCATCCGCGTCCTCACAGCCGTCGTCCGAATCGTCCTCTGAATCGATCTCCTCGTCCACGGGAGGCGGGCCGGCCGGGGCGGCGCCTTTTTTACGAGCCTCGCCCCACCTTGCCGCCAGTCCGACGAAAAAATCCCGCAGGTCCTCGAACGCCGAGATGAACGGCGCGGAAAATCCATAGCACATGAGGGTCAGTATTATCGCGGAGAGACCCGCCAGCGTCGTGCCGAGCGGCCCGATGTTCCTGAACGACCAGCCCGCCAGGTGCGAGCCCACCATGCCGGGGAACATGAAGACGAATGGAGGGGGTCCGGGTTGAGTCATGTCCAAAAGACCGAGAAAGAGAGCGGAGCACAGGTAGAACGACACCGTCCCGGCAGTCTGTGAGAGCGGCTGCGGGATCCTGCGCCTCGCTATGACCGAAAGGCAGACGTACCCAACGTAGAGCAGGATTATCAACGACCCGCCCCCCAGCCGGCCTATTATCCAGCGCCGTGCCGACCCGCCCAGCACCCCCGTCCAGCTCGTGAAGACGCACGCCAGAAGGTAGACGTCCAGGATGAACATGACCCACGCGAGGACCGTGACGGACGCTGCCGCTCTGCTCGCGAGCCGCCCAAAACCGAAGTCGAACCTCGGGGGGAACCATCCCCGCCGCCAGATGCCCGATCTGGGCGCGGGCGCCTTCGGGCCGGATGCCCTGGCCCTGATCCCATCCTTCTCCTGCCGAGATGCGCGTTTAGACTGCATCGCCCGTATCGCTTCCTCCTACAGTCAGATTATTTATCAACAGAGTCGGCTGCCCGTCCGTCACAGGCACGCCCTGCCCCGATTTGCCGCAGGTTCCCGGGTCGAGTACGAGCTCGCGCCCAACTGCCGCGATGTTCATGAGGGATTCGGGACCGTTGCCCGTGAGGGTGGCCCCCTTGACGGCGGGGCCGGCCACGCCGTTTTTGACGAGATACCCCTCCGACACGTAGAACACGAAGTCGCCCGAGGTCGGATTGACCTCGCCGCCGCCCATTTTTTTTACGAGTATGCCGTTATCCACGCGGCCCAGCATCTCATCGCAATCGCTCGTGCCCGGGGTTATGAACGTGTTGCTCATCCGCGGCAGCGGGGCGTGCATGTAGGACTCCCGCCTGCCGTTGCCGGTTCTGGGTATGCCGCCGATCCTGGCCGAGAGGATGTCGGACATGTAGCCCTTCAGGACGCCGTCCTCGATCAACACGGTCCTCTGCGCCGGGGTCCCCTCGTCGTCGTACCGGTAAGAGCCGTACCTGCCCCTCATGGTGGCGTCGTCCACCATCGTGACGAGCGGGCTCGCCACGACCTCCCCGACCCTGTCCCTGTACACCGAGAAGTCCTTCTGTATGATGTCGGCCTCCAGCCCATGCCCGCAGGCCTCGTGAATCATCGTGCCGCCGGCGGTCCCGGCCAGGAGCACCGTCATGGTCCCCGCCGGGCACGGAACCGCGTCCAGCATCAGTATCCCGCGCCGCAGCGCCCTCATGGCGACGTCCTCCGCGCTGCAGGCCTCATCCCCCGGCAGGCCGGACCAGAAGCCCTCGACCGGCGAGAGCATGGAGCGCGTCTCGTATCCGGTCCGAAGCTCCCCGTCGCGGTCCAGCACGACCTGAACCGAGAACGACGTGTACTCCCTGGAGTCGCGGACGACCGAGCCGTCGCCCCTGATTATCATCACCGACTTAGCCGACGTCCTGTAATGAAATGTGGCCTGCCTCAGATACCTGCACTCGGCCCGGAGCGCCCTGTCGAGGTCGTGAAAAAAACCGGCGTCGAGCGCGGGGATGAACGTCTCGATCTCGAGCAGCGGCTCGTCGCACCCGGCATCCGGCGTCGCGCGCCCCGCGCCGGAGAGCTCCATGACCTCCCCTATCGCGCGCCTCGCCGACGAGGCGGTCGTGCCCATCGTGTGAGCGTAGGCCGTGTCCTCCCCCCGGATAACCCTGACGCCCAACCCGTCGCTCTGGGAGGACGAGAGCGTGTCCATCCTCCCCTCCTCGAAGAGAATCGAATGACTCACCCCCGACTGCATGTACATATCCGCGTAGTCCGCGGGCGACTTCGCCAACGAGGCGACAGTCTCCCTGATGCCAGTCAAAACCTCAGATTCCATCCCGCCTATTCCTCCGTATCGCTTTGTTTTTTTATCCAGAGCCCATACTCGCGGGGCAGGACCTTGGGGCGCCGCCCCAAACCCCGCCAGGGAGCCAGCTCCCTGGCCCCTTTTCTCTTAATTTTGTTTTCGCCCGTAGGGCGAAAACAAAAAAAAGTGGAATGGGGGTCCGGGGGAC
>JAISRP010000344.1 GCA_031273585.1 Synergistaceae bacterium | reverse complement strand
ACCCCATGTGTCTCGAGCAGTGACTTGCCCAGGATGTTCCCGGCCGTTATGTTTGGCGCGACTAAGATATCCGCGCAGCCGGCCACCGGGCTATCGTAGCCCTTTATCTTAGCCTTCTCGGCGTTCACCGCGAGGTCGAACGATATCGGCCCCTCGACGAGCGCGTTCTCTATCTTTCCGGCCTCGCACATGTCCTTCAGTGCCTTGGCGTCCAATGTCTCCGGCATCTTGTCGTTCACCTTCTCGACCGCGCACAGGACTGCCACGTTCGGGCGATCATATCCCATTGCAACCAGCGCGTCCACGGAGTTTTGGATGATCGCCGCCTTCTGCTCCAGGTTCGGATACATCGTCATGCCGCCGTCCGTCGTCACGAGCAGCCTGTCGTACCAGGGGAGCTCGTGGATCGCGAAGTGCGACATCAAGTTTCCCTCGTTCAGGCCGGTCTTCTTGTTCACGACCGCCTGCATGAGATCCTTGGTGTCCAGCTTCCCCTTCATCAGAAAATCTGCCTTGCCCTCGTTTACGAGCCTGACCCCGGCTTCGGCCGCCTCCGAAACGCTGCCCGCCGGCACGATGTCCTTCCGCCCGCCGCCCAGGGACGACAGTATGCCCTCTATTTTGGCCCTGTCCCCTATCAGTACCGGCTCGACCAAGCCATCCCTCTCGGCTCTCAGGACGGCCTCCAGTGAATGTTCGTCCTCTGCGGAAATAACGGCCACCTTCTTGACCTTATCAGACTTCTTCAGGGCGACAATCAGTTGATCAAACTTGCTGTAATACATCGTCCGACGCCTGCTGTTCATATCCTCACCGCTTCCCGTGAAAACGTCAGTTCGCAAAACAGCGGATCCCGCGGCCAGCGCCAGGAATCATGAATGGTAAAGACTGAAAGCCCGACGGGCTCCGCGTCCTGGGACTATAAAATTTCGTTTGGCCGATTCGATCGGCGATGCCCTAAATTCACGCAATAACTGGAGGGAAATCCATGACCTTATTGCGAAATACAAAATATTTCACATGGCGACCGAGATTATAGATACTGTTTTTAGCCCTGTCAAGTTATTGCGCGGCTCGCTTTTTTTCGTTATAATGACCTCGGTGCGATGGATCGTATCTTACCTATTTTGTTTTGCCCCGTAGAAGATTCAAGGAGGGATCGACATGGGTGTAAAGAACATCAACGACATGAACGCGCTTTTTCTCCCCGCATGGAACGACGCAAAGAGGAACGTCAGGAAACAGGCGGATTCGACGGATCAGCAGAGGGCTATGGAGGCGTTTGCAAAGGCCCTGAGGAACTGTGACAAGGCCACCGAGAGGATGATGGACAAGCATCATCAGACGGTCGCGGAGTCGGCAAAAAAGATCGCCGCGTACCGCAAGAAGAAGGCGGTCGAGGACAGAAGGGTCCAGGAGGCGGAGAACCAGAGGCTATTGCAGGAGAACCTGATGATCCAGAGGATAAATCATCGCAACATGCTGGAGGAGATCCGGATCGAGGAGCTGAACAGAAGGGACCTCGTGAAGGAACACGTCAATACATAAAGAATCGGGGAGGGTCGCGTCTTGGCCTCCCCGATTTTGGTGAAAAACGCGCCCCTCGGGAGAGCCTGTGATCGATGCCGGGCCGGTGTTTTGTCGCATGAGGAAAGCGCCCCGGTAGGGGCGAGGCAGGTATGTGAAAATGATTGAGGCAGTCGTGTTCGACCTTGACGGAACGCTTCTCGACACGCTCGGCGACTTGGCTGGCAGCGGCAACTATGCGCTGTCCAGGCTGGGCTGCCCCCCTCATGACGTGGAGGCCTACAAATATTTCGTCGGAAACGGGGCAGACGTCATGATGAGGCGCATCCTGCCGGAGGACAGGCGCACGCCGGAGGAGATCGCGCGGATAAAGGCAATCTTCATCGAGCACTACGGGGCGCACTCGCTGGACATGACAAGGCCGTACGACGGAGTGTCCGGTCTGCTGCGGGCTCTGAGGGACAGGGGGGTTCGGAGCGCCGTGGTCTCGAATAAACCTGACGACGTGACGAAGCAGGTTATAGCCCATTTTTTCGGCGGCGACGCATTTGACGAGGTCGCCGGCGGCAGGGCGGGATTCCCCCTGAAGCCCGACCCGGGGCTGACGGTTCATGTGCTCAAAGTCCTTGGCGTGCGGCCATCCGACGCCCTCTTCGTGGGCGACTCGATGATGGACATGCAGACCGCGAAGGGCGCCGGTTGCACGGCGGTGGGCGTGACGTGGGGCTTCAGGCCGAGGGACGAGCTCTTGAAAAACGGCGCCGATCACATAATCGACGCGCCCGCAGAGCTGTTGAAGCTGATTTAAAAAAATTTGGTCATTCAATCAGCCCATGCAGGATTTTTATCCCCGGCGGAGTGCGCGATGAACAGATCGAGGGCTGCCGATACCGCGTCCCCTCTCTTCAGATCCAAGCCGAGCTCCGACTCGTCGATGGTAAAGGGGATGTCGGAGCCGGATATCCCGCGGAACAGTCTGCTGAATTCGCCGTTCGACATGAACATTCCGCCGTCTCCGGCGCTCGTGTCCACCGCCTCCCCGGCGGCGACGCACAGCACGCGCGACAGCTCGTCCCTGGTTATCGGAAGGCCGACCCCAAACTGACGCCTCGATATCTTAGGCAGCGCCTCGTACAGGCTCGCCCATTGAACGCCGTTCCAGTGCCTGCCCGGGGAGGTCACGTCCTCGCAGGCGTCCAGGGCGATCCACGAGCCGGACCTCATCAGAGCTAGCTGCACGCTCGGCACGTTCACATGACGCGGCTGGAGGCCGCTTCGCACGGCTTCCGCCGCTATCGCTCCCGCGGCCTGCCCGGTGTGCATGGTGACGGGCTGCAGCCGTATCGCGCCGTTCACCATCCGCGAGACTGAGATGTTCTTCTCCGCGGCTATGAGCCCGTCCACCTCCTCCGGTATGAGGGCTCCGAACGGGATCTGAAAGACGCCCTGACTGCCGGCCCAGGTCCGGGGGAACGAGTCCGACGTCTCCCCCAGGTCGCGCTCCATATAGCGGTCGAGGTGCGACCCGTGGACGTCCACGGGATACTCGCCCAGCGCCAGTCCCGACTGGTAGTTCCTGTAGGCCCTGCCCCTCGTGACGTCACGGGATATATCGCGCTCCGCGAGCGTATCCAGCCCCACGATCCTTCTCCCCTCCCTGACGTAGGGAAACGGCGGGAAGCAGCGGAGTATCGGCGCAAACTCCGGGGGCAGAAGCGGGTCGTCCGATGTCTCCCAGTCGTTTGAGAAATAACCTCCGTATCCCTGGCCGTCGTCGACCGACCAGTCGTCCATCCCGAGCTCGCTCTGCATGTACCAGATGAAGGAGAGGGTCCTGTTCATGGCCTCCCTCTCGATCTTCTTCCTGTACTCCGGTCCCTCGACGTACAGAACCGACAGCCCCGGCTCGTTCCCAGGCCTGCCCGGATAGTCGTTGGCCCAGTTTATACAGGTCCTCGTTATGAATTTCCACGTGGAGGGATCGTCGCCGACTATCAGGTGTTCGTTGCGCGTGTCCGGCAGCGCCCTGTAGGCGTTGTGCGAGGGTATGTCGAACGGGTATGAGCCCGGCCACGTGTCGCCGCTCACCGCCACGGTGTTTCGGAATTTCGGCGCATGTTTCTGATAGTCCGGCGGAGGTCCAGGCATCTTCAGGCCGTCCGGCAGCCCCCCCTGATATTTGCGCACCACCGCAACGTAAGTTATGTCCTGGACGTTGGTCTCCGGGTCGATATTCGGCGACAGGGAGCTGCCGACCCTGTACCTGGCCCCGGTCAGCGGCAGGAGGTCACCGTGCTCCGTCGCGTCTATGAGGACATGGGCCATGTATGTAACCCCCTCGTTCCCGTCGACGTTTCCGGTCCTGACCCCCACGACCCTGCCGCCGTCCATCACAGCGTCCAGGACGCGCGTATTGAGGAGGATGTCGACGGATCCGGCCGACGTCAGCATGTCGGTCAGGATGCCGCGCGCCGCGGACGGCTCCGCGGCTATGGTGTCCCCTCCCCACAGGCAGATGTTCGTGGCGGTCCCGCTCGCGGCGTAGTAATCCCTCACACGCCCGATGAACTCCCCGTACACCCCGGTCCTGGTCCGCCCAACGTCGTCCATCGTGGACACAGCCGCCCCCGTGATCTGCCCTCCCACGAAGTCCGACGCCTCGATCAGAGCCACGGACATCCCCTCGCGCCCGGCCTGTATTGCAGCGGCGCATCCTCCAGTCCCGCCCCCTACCACTATCACATCGTACTGCCGCGTCTGAGCGGAGGACTCCCCGTTCAAAACGAGAAGAAACAAGAAAAACACGACAACGCCCCTGACTGCCGAACGCAAAAACCACGAGGGAAACATGCCCCACGCCACCTTTCTAATCCATCGCTCACTGAAAGAAATCCGATTATGATTATATAGCAATTTAACAATAGAAGCCTAAAGGGTAAAGATTGAAAACCTTTGCTGTTACCGCAACCGCCATCGGCAAAATTCCACGCGGTTTATTCAATCGGCTATATCCTCAAGTTTATGTGGTCCGTGAAGCTGGCGGCAGACGAGTGGCCTGGGGTACCACCCCAAGATCCTGCCTGTGGATTTGGGCACATGAAAATCTGCGCGCGCAGACGCCTCACCTGAGCGCCGGTTCGCTCCCCGACTCCGATATTGCAATTTTTGCGTTCTCGTCGATAAACCCAAGAAACCACGTCATCGCCCACTCGGGGACCGATACGCAGCCGTTCGTCGGGCCTCCCGCGGCGCAGTGCAGAAATATTGCCGAGCCTGCTTCCGGCACGACGGGGTCAGTGTTGTAATCGATCGCTATGGCGTATTTGTAGGCGACCGTCTCCAGGGAGAGCTTCTCCGCGGACTTCCAGTCCCTGTCCGGCACGTCGCCCTCGATCCGCCGGTTGTAGTATTTCGAGCCAGGATCGTCCACCCAGAGGCTGTTCTCCGTGACCTTCGCGTAAGGTTTGGCCGAGCCGGGATCGTCCCCGATGCCGAACGCCGCGCCAAACGTGAAGACTCCGGAGGGGGTCGCGCCGTCGCCCTCCCTTTTAGTCCCGCTTATCCCGCGCACGCCGACGAATCCGTCAGCCGAGAGCCGCCGCGCCCAGGTTCCATCGGTTCGCTCGAATGCAGTGACTCTCGCTATCGAGGACCCCGGAGCCGCAGTGACGGCGACGAGCTTGTCCGTCATGGCCGTCCCTGAGGGCCCGCAGAGTTTGCCCAACGCCTCGGCGAGCGCCGCCCCCACTCCAGGATTGGGGCCGTCGATGGGGAAGTCGAAGTACCTGTCCGGAAACGGCTCGGAGGCCAGGGAGTAGTGCCACCACTCGGAGGAGATTGCCCGAAACCCGGCGTCCTCCATGGCGCGCCTCAGGGTGCGGCGGTTTGCCGCCTGCTCGCGTGAGATTTTTTTCGTGCCGTGGCGCGAGATGTCGCCGAAGAAGTCGAACGCGGATCCCATGTCGGCCTCGCGCCCAGTGCGGGCGTCCGCTAAGGTGACGTCCACCGCGCTGCCCCGCGAGTGGGCGGACCTCCTGGCGACGTAGCCCCTTTTAAACAGCTCGGCCTTGTCGACGTCCGGGTAAAATCGTCCCTTGTTCCTCGCGTCCCCGGGGTCCCGCGCCCACCTCACGAAGTGGGCTGTCGCGGATTCTGGCCTGTAGGCGTCGAAAATTTTTATGACATAACCGCGGTCTGCCAGCGCGTCTGCTGCGGAAGCGAGCGCAGCCGCAGCGCCGGCGGTCAGGATCGCCTCTGGCGCGTTGTAGGAGTCGATCCGCGCTCCGACGAAGTTATCTGTTCCGTAATACCTGATGTCCTGAATGATGTCCGGAGCGACATCCCTCAGCCGGACGAAGCCCTCCGGCAGACTTCCCGCGCCGGATGCGCCCTGCGACGCGGCGGCGCCCCCCGTCGGATGCTGAACTGCGACGAAAAATGCGAAAAATATCGCGAGAGCCGCCAATGCGCGCGCATCACTCAATTTTTCCATGCCTATCCACCTCGCAATCATCCCTATCCGAAAACCTCAAAGACCATGATTCTCTCCCACATGGCCTTCCGGCCTAGCGTAAGTTCATTTATAAACGCTGACGAGGCGTTTTGCAATACGCTCTGCACAGATGGCTGAGCTGCCATCGCATAAAATGCCGTGTTATCTATTGTGCTTTTATACGATGGATTATCGGAATTTTTACTGGATAATATCTTTGTACACTAAATAGGGTAAGTTTTTAAAGAGATTTTGTCAGATTTCAGATCAGGACCCACAAGGAGGGCTTCCTATGCGTAGGGCGTTTTTCAGCGTTTTTTTCTTATTCTTCCTCGTTGTTATATGTATCTTTCTTGCCGCCTCGGCCTTGGTTGCGTCCGACGAGGTTACGGGAGTTCTGGAGGTGTCGTTCCGGTTCGAACGGCAGAGCGGTCCAGGGAGCAACCAGTTTGCGGTTTGGGTTGAGGACTCGGAGGGACGTTGCGTCAGGACGCTGTACGCAACCGGATTTACGGCGACCGGGGGTTGGGAGAATCGCCCCGAGGCGGTCAAGTTGTGGGTAGAACGCTCGCGCCTGCCTGAGATGACAGCATCCCAGGTCGACGCGATAACAGGGGCGACCCCTGCCACGGGCGATCTCAAGTATGAATGGGATTTGACTGACGCGGAGGGCAAACCGGTCGCGGCGGGCGCCTACACCCTGTTTGTGGAGGGTTCCCTCAGGTCCGAGAAGAGGGTGTTGTACAGCGTACCGTTCGAGGTTGGCATGTCCGCGAGGGATCTCGAGGTCGGGACGGAATACTTCGGGGACGACTGTCCGGAACGGGCCATGCTGAGCTCAGTCAAGGCTCGTTACACGACAAGGTGACTTTTTTAAGAAAACGCTAATCGATCACATGCTCCCAGCGGAGCATGATCCATATAAAAAGCGCAGGGCCCGGGGGCATACTCCGGGTTCTGCGCTTTTTTCAAGCCATCCTGGATCCCAACAAGCCCCGAAGTGGTAGAATTATACATCGTTCGCATCGCCCGGGCAGGCATCCTCCGGTCCGGCCGTGCGTTCGCATCTGCCCAAAACCGCAGGCAGGACCTTGG
>JAISRP010000256.1 GCA_031273585.1 Synergistaceae bacterium | reverse complement strand
TTTTTTGTTTTCAGCCGGAGGCTGAAAACAAAAAAACAGATGGGGGTCCGGGGGACTGGTCCCCCGGCGGGCGTGGGCGGAGCCCACGGTCTTGCGCCCCTGGATCGAAGCAGGACCGGCAATTTGTGAATGTCAGGTTTTTTGCATGGGGGGTGCTGGCTTAGCGTTAAGGGGCCGAGGGGTAAGGGTTAAAACCTCGGCTGGTCCCTCGGGGTTCAGTCGTTGAGGTAGGCCTCGAACTGTCTCTGCTGGTTGATCGCGGCCTCCCTCGCCTTGATCGCCATCTCTATGTCCTCGTTCAGCTCGTAGCGGCGCTGCATTATCTTTGCGTTCATGGCCATTATCCGGCTCTCGAAGACTTCGAGGGTGGGGATCAGGACTTTTTTTATGTTCTCGAGCGAGTCGGCGCTCTTGTAGTCTATCTCGCTTATGCTGGGGAAGCCCACCTCCACAGAATTTGCGGCTATGCGCGTAATCACGAACTCCCTGGGCTTGGACTTGTCCAGGAAGACCATCAGGTTCTCGCTGCCCGAGTATCGAATATTCACCGTAAAGACGCCCTTCTGGATCCTGGGCTCGAAGATCATCACCCTGTTTCCCTTGGGGTTCTTCGCCAGCTCGACCGGCGCAAGCGTCTGCCACTTCTGCGACTCATCCGGCAGCCTGTCCACAATGGAGTCGCAGGAGGGGTGAGACTCCCCCGAGCGAAAAGCCTTTTCCACAGCCGAGACGACCTTGTCCCGAGTCGGGAACAGCTCCTCTATCTGTTCGAGCAGAGGGTCCTTCGCCACCATCGTTTCCATTTGCTGCTCCTGCATCGCTAGCTGCTCAAACTCAGACGTCATTGACATGCCAATTCTCCTCGAGAACTCAATTATTCTACGGCGCTCCGCCCCCAGCCGCCAGAACGGCGGCGGATGGGTCATCGTCCCAATATCATACCATCAATATACCCGAGCGCGCCCATGCGCCCAGGCAAATTTTTTCATACTTTTTTTCGGTTCCGCCACGCTCGCCGGAGGTCCGGGAGGCGGCGCCTCGAGCGCGGGGTTTGGGGCGGAGCTCCAAGGTTTTTGGGAACAGACGCGCTCGTTGCTGCAACTTATAAACTCGTTTATAATACAATAATATATTAAGTATGGGGGGAAAAGTCATGACGAATTTCGCGAAATACGTCACCGACACGCAGGAGGCGCTTGCTGGAAAACTGTGCGGCACGCTGGTATCGATCGGGTACAAATCGGCCCTCTACGCCGCCGTCGCGGAGGACGCGGCCAGGATGGCGCTCGAGCTCGTTCCAGGCGGCTGCACGGTGGGGATACCCGGCACCGTCACGGCAAGGGAGCTCGGCCTCGTTGAGAAGCTCGCCGGGAAGGGATGCAAGGTCTACCATCACTGGGATCCGACCCTGACGCCGGAGACGAGGGGGGCGAGGCTGGCCGCCGAGAACTCCTCGGATTGGTTCATAACTAGCAGCAACGCCATGACGTTCGACGGCAAGATGGTGAACATCGACGGCACCGGCAACCGGGTCGCCTGCATGTCGTGGAGCACCGGCAAGATACTCTTCATATTGAGCATGAACAAGGTGACTAGGGACCTCGAGAGCGCGATCACGAGGGCGCGGGACGTAGCGACCCCGCCGAACGCACTCAGGGTGGGAAACACCCCGCCCTGCACGAAGGTAGGGCACTGCGTGGACTGCAACTCGCCGGAGCGGCTCTGCCGCGTGCTGACTATAATCGAACGCCCGCCCCTGGGAAGGGAGGCTCACGTGATCCTAGTCGGGCAGCCCCTGGGTTATTAAAGTCATCATACGGCGCAGGACCGCGCGAGAAGCGGCGGCCTTGCGCCAATCGACGCCCGCTCGGGCGTCATAATTTTATTTTTTTATATCCTCCCTCGTCCCCGACGTGATCCGGAGCAGTTCCTCGGGCGATATCGGGAAGAAGTCGTGATCCGAGCCTGCCGCCGCCCACACGGTCCCGTAATTGAAGATGTCGAGGTCCAGCAGCGAGCGGGGCTGAACGATGTAGCCCACCGGGGGCACCCCGCCGGGCTCGAAGCCGGAGAATGATTTGATCGCCTCGGCGGTTCCCATGCGGACCTTGCGGGCATCGAGCGCGCGCCTGATCTTCTTGTCGTTGACCTTGTTCGAGCCGGACATCAGGGCGAGCGCCCAGTATTCCCCGTCGTTCACGCTGAAGAGCAGGCTCTTTAAAATTTCCTCAGGAGGCGCGCCGACGGCCCTCGATGCATCCTCCACCGTGAATATCGTGTCCTCCGTGTGAAAAATTTTCGACTCGCTGCCGGAGTGTCTCAGAAAGGCCGCGACCCTTCCGACCGGGTCCGTTATGGCGCTTAGATCCATCTTGAAATCCCCTCATTCATTCTCGCCGTATATCGACCTGTAGACGTTGATGTTGCGGAGGACGGCCTTGACGTACCCCCGGGTCTCCCTGTAGCCGATGCTCTCCACCCACTCCTCCATGTCGGTTATGGGTTCTGCGCTCCACCTCGTGACCGGCGTGCCGCCGGCGTTGTAGGCGGCAAGGGCCCTCGGCATGTCCTTGAACCTGGCTATGAGGCCCGCCATGTGGTTCGCTCCGAGCAGTATGTTGGAGGCGGCCTGCTTGTAGGAGTCCGCGTCCATCTTCAGCTTCTGCGCCTCGCCCTTCGCGGTTCCCGGCATGAGCTGCATCAGGCCGTAGGCCCCCGCGGAGCTCGTGACGTCGGGCTCGTACATGCTCTCCTGCCTCATTATCCCCCAGATTATCGACTTGTCCACGCCCGTCTTTTCGGACGCGGTCCTCACCTCCGTCTCGAACGCCCTCGGATAGGCGTTCCTCAGCAG
>JAISRP010000233.1 GCA_031273585.1 Synergistaceae bacterium | reverse complement strand
CCCCCGGCGGGCGTGGGCGGAGCCCACGGTCTTTGTCCGCGGGGTTTTAGGTTACTGCTGGCGCAGGTTGCAGCCCAGCATCGGAATCATGAAGCACTTGTTGCAGGAGACGCAGCGCGACTTCGTCCTGTCGCCGCTCCTCCATCGGTTCAGCAAATCCGGCTCGCAGATGAGGGGCCGGCATAGGGAGACCGCCGCTATATTCCCCTCGTTGAGCTTCCTCTCGATCACGTCCGGCGTTCGATAGCCGCCCACGCTTATGACCGGCGTCCTTATCTCCGAGGATATCCTGAGGGCGCTTGCCGCGAACGAGCCCTCGTCCTCCTCGGTTTTAACGGGCCTGCTCGGCGAGGTATCCTTGTCCGTCATGATCCCCCCGCTCAGCTCGATGGCGTCTATTCCCAAGCTATCGAGTTTTCCGCAGATTTGCGAGCATTCGTCCAGGGTCAATCCGCCGGGAGTCAGGTCGTCGCTGTTTATTTTTATCCAGATCGGGTACTCGCTGCCGACCCTGGCCCGAATTTCCTCGTACGTTTCAAACAGGAATCTCGACCTGTTCTCGAGCGAGCCGCCGTACTCGTCCTCCCGTTTGTTGAAATACGGGCTCAGAAACTGGCTGATCAAGTAGCCGTGAGCGCCGTGAATCTGAACTCCGTCTGCGCCGGCCGACTTGCACTTTAAGGCGGCGAGCCCGTATTGCGCGACCAGCTCCTTTATCTCGTCCTTCGAGAGGGCCTTGGCCGGGATTCCCTTTCCAACCGTCACCTCGGAGGGCGCGTACGGGCCCTCCCCTCTGTCTATGTCCGAGGCCTTCGCGCCGCAGTGCCCAAGCTGGACTATCACTTTTCCGCCCAGCCGATGAACTGCCTCGGCGACTTTTTCAAACTCCGCGGCAAAGCCATCGCCGTATATCTTTGCCATGTTGCGATTCACCCCCGAGTTGTACCCCACCCCCATCATCCCAGTGATGATCACGCCGGCGCCACCCTTGACCAGATTCTCGTAAAAATCCCTGAGGCGGGGCGGAACCTTCCCCCCGGGCTCGCCGCTGTTTTCAAAAGTCGCGCTGCGTATTACCCTACCGTTTATTTTTAATTGAGACAGGGCGATCGAGTCGAACATCGTCTTCTTCCCTCCGGAAGTTTCTTCCCTCACGTTGGCGCATACCATAACAATTCCCCCCAGACAGTCTCGTCAAAGCTCCCTCGGAATGAGCGCGCAAATATCGCGCTCCCCGGGGCGCGGCCAATGCCATCACTCCAACGTCGCCGAAACGACCGACGACGGCTTCGATATGGCGTATTTATGTTGCAACTATATAAGTTACGACGATTATAAATTCACACTGCAGTAATGTCAATAGTTACAGCGACTTCCAAGATTCCGCGACACAGATTCCGCGATCATTGACAGCGGCGTGTTGTGAGCGTAAAATGATTTGGCTTTTGTAAAACGCTTGCTGGAGGTTCGTTAAGACGAGTCTCGTCGCCTCGCAGCAGCGAGAGGAGGTATGTCTGGGTATGTACGCGGTTGTTGAGGCAGGAGGAAAGCAGTATCGTGTTTCCGAGGGGGAGAGGATTCGCGTCGAGAAGTGTTCCGGGGAAATTGGCGGGACTGTGACGCTCGACAAGGTCGTCCTCCTGGGAAGGGATGACGGGGCGGTAATCGGCGCGCCCTACGTCGAGGGCGCTTCCGTGGTGACGAAGGTCATCGCCCACGACAAGGAGGACAAGGTGATCGTCTTCAAGTACAGGCGGAAGAAGAACTATCGCAGGTTCCGCGGGCACAGGCAGCAGTACACCGAGCTGTCGGTGGAGTCGATCGTCTCGTAGGGCAGGGCATTTACGGCAGCGGGCCTTGATGGAGGTAACAGCGGAGCACGACTCCGGGGGGATATGCCGCATTCAGGCACAGGGGCATACCGGTTACTCGGATCCGGGAACGGACATAGTGTGCGCGGCGGTGTCGGCCCTAGTTCAGGCGCTCGGCGTGGGCTTCGGGGATGTGCTGAGGCTGGAGGGGGTCAGGATCGAGCGGGACAGGGAGAACGCCCTCATCTCGTACGAGTGGGACAGCTCGGTCGCGGAGGCGCAGTGCATCGCGCGGACTATTCTGCTGTCGCTCAAGGCAGTGGCTGAGTCCTACCCTGAGTTCGTCGCCGTTCGCGAGTTTTTTTGATTTTTGCACGAGGAGGGTTTGGAGATGACGGATATAAGGATGGAGTTCGATATTCAGTTCTTCGCGCACAAGAAGGGGCAGGGGAGCAGCTCGAACGGGCGCGACAGCAACCCCCAGTACCTGGGGATCAAGCGCAGCGACGGCTCGCTGGTCAGCGCGGGGACCATAATAGTCAGGCAGAGGGGGACGAAGTTCCACCCCGGCCGCAACGTGGGCAGGGGGAAGGACGACACTCTCTTCGCTCTCTCGGACGGGCACGTATCATTCATAACGAAGGCGAACCGCAAGTTCGTCACGATTGTTCCGACCGCGGCGTTTGAATAGCGCGGAGGGATCCCTGAAACCGAGGGGGGCCGGGAGATCCGGCTCCCCATGTTGTATGAGGACTCTGATATGAAATTTGTCGACGTGATAAATATCTCGGTGTCGGGCGGCAGGGGCGGCAACGGATGCATGAGCTTCCGGCGCGAGAAGTTCCTGCCAAACGGCGGGCCTGACGGCGGAAACGGCGGGCGCGGCGGCGACGTCGTGCTGGAGGCGACCGCGAACATACAGACTCTCGCTGATTTCGAGCACAGGCGGCGATTCGTGTCCGAGAACGGCGAGCACGGGTCGGGCAACGCCAGAAACGGGAAGTCCGGGGCCAGGCTGACGCTGCCGGTCCCGTGCGGAACCATCGTCTACGACGCAGTCACCGGCGAGGGAGTTGCAGACCTCGTCGAACCAGGCGATACCTACATGGCCTCGATGGGCGGTAGGGGAGGCCGGGGCAATCGCGTCTTCGCAAGCTCAAGGAGGAGGGCCCCCAGGTTCTCGGAGAAGGGCGAAGCAGGCGAGGAGCGCAGGCTGAAGCTGGAGCTCAAGCTGATCGCCGACATCGGGCTGGTCGGCCTGCCCAACGCCGGAAAATCCAGCATACTCGCCGCCGTCTCGGGCGCCACTCCAAAGATCGCAGACTATCCCTTCACCACCCTCTCGCCGAACCTTGGAGTCCTCCGCACTGACGTCGAATCGATCGTGCTGGCGGACATCCCGGGGCTCATAGAGGGCGCGAGCGACGACAGGGGGCTCGGGCTGGCGTTCCTCCGGCACATCGAGCGCACAAGGCTGATCCTGCACGTGCTCGACGTCTCATCCTGCGATGCAGGCGCAATAATCGGGGACTTCGAGGTGGTGCGCGGCGAGATGGAACGGTACGATCCCGGGCTTGGCTCGCGGCCCTGCGTCGTGATCTGCAACAAGATCGACCAGTGCGGCGGGGAGGACGAGCTCTCCCGGCTGGAGGCGGAGATGAGCGATTACTTCGGCGCGCGCCGCATGGAGTTCGTCTCGGTGAGCGCCCTTTGCGGCAGCAACATGCCGGAGCTCGTTCGCAGGATCGTCGCGTTCTCGGCGGAGCACCCGAGGCCCAAGGGGGAGGTAAGGATGTTCGCGAGCCTGGAGGTTCAGGACAGGGCAAGCCTCGTTCGGAGCAGGCTGAAGGTCCAGATCGTCTCGCTGCCGGGCGGCGGATTTCGCGTGCTGCACCCCCAGGTCGAGAGGGCGGCCGAGAGGTACGACCTCTCCCAGGAGGAAAACGTCGCCAGGTTCACGAGGCTGCTGCGAAAACACAGGGTGGAGGAGCTCTTATCTGCCGCAGGCGCCGTGTCCGGGGCGTCCGTCTCGATAGGGCGGGTCGAGTTCGACTTTCACCCGGACGAGGATTACGGCTCGGTAATTTCTGACGACAATGAGCGGTATGATTGAGACAACGGGTAACAAAGGTGATAAAATGCGTTTGGGCATAA
>JAISRP010000229.1 GCA_031273585.1 Synergistaceae bacterium | reverse complement strand
CCCCCGGCGGGCGTGGGCGGCGCCCACGGTTCTCCGTCCGCCCGGGTTAACTCAGGGCGGCGCGTTTTACCTCATCCAGGATCATCATAGACGCGAGCCTTACGTACTCGGAGTACGGCAGGTCCTCCGATCCCACCACGGAGATATCGCACTTGTTCACTGGAATCAGGATTTTTCTGGCGCGGCTTCCGCCGATGGAGGCTGCCATAGCCGGCGTGATCTCGCCGAACATGGAGTCGGCCACGACGATGCCGACCGGGCCCGCTATGATTTGGGCATCGCGGCAGGCGACTTTGACCGGGTTCTCGCCGGTAGCGGCGCTGTCGGCCCCGGCGCCGAGCATGACGGACGTTGCGGCGCTGTTCGTCCCGATTGCCATGATCTCGCACTCGGGCGCCGCGGGCAGAATTTTTTTGAGCGCCGTTATGAGGCTCTTTCCCAGGGCTCCGCCCTGGCCGTCGATTATTACTATTTTCAAGCTAGGTCAACGGGCCCGCTGGGGGGTCATGCTGCGGGGCATGGCCTCAGACGGCCCACTTCTCGGCGGCGCGGTCGCCCATCTCAAGGACGTCCGCCACGATCGCGCCGAACTCCGTCATCATGGCGTCGGTCTGTTCGGCCCGAACCCCGACATCTGACGCGTCATTGGCCCCGATGTTTTCCAGCTTCGACACGCTGACCAGCGAGATGGGCGAGACGCTCTGCGGTTCGGAGTGAATCCTGAGGGACATCGTCCTGTGGTGGGACATCAGGATCACGATTATTCCGGTAAGGAATACTATGAGCGGCACGGTGATAGCGTTATAAACCAGGAGGCATACCCCCGCAACCGAGATGATCAGGCCCAGGATGAACTCGAACATGTTCCATCGGTAGCCGTATCGGCACTCGAAACCCCTGTATGCCTCGACCGGCATCTCCATTATGCTGCGCCTGCCGTCCCCGAGGGACCTGTAGGCGATCCTCCTGTTCGTCACCGTCAGATATCCGTTGAAGTCATCCTTGGGGAATCTGAACCACGGCGCCCTCCAGGCGGTGCAGTGATACGTCCGAATCAGGATCTCGCCCTCGGCCAGGGAGAGCTCGCCCATGCTCGCTGCGGCGGACGACGCGGATCTAGACTGCTTCCTCTGCATCGGCTGCGGAGGCTCCGGTTCGAGCTGAAACAGGGGCTCCTCCTTGGGATGGGGGTGAGCGTGGGGGTAGGGGGGCGTCGGCGTCGGCGCAGGCGACGGTTTAACGAGCCTGCCCGTCTGCTGCTGCTGATGGACCGCGGATCGCCTGGGCGCAGTCTGCGTCACCGGCTGCAGCTTGTGAGAAACAATACTGGGGAACGCTCCTTCGTGAAACGCCACCCTCTGCGCCGCGTTGACCTCCGCGCCGCAATTTTTGCAGAATCTGGCGTTATCGGGAACTTTAAAACCGCAACTGTTGCACAACATCCGAATTCCCCCCTGTAATCGATATCCCCACAGGACCTCTCCCGGCCGCGGCAAACCGCCGGCTGCCCGTGCTCAGGGCCGGCGCGGTTTACCCGGGCGGATTAGATCTCCTCCGCCCGAGAAGGAAGACCGCGAGCGGCAGCATCATGCCCATTCCAGGCGCGCTGCTGCAACCGCTCGCCGTTTCCGGCGTCTCCGCCGGCCTCGCCGTGCCCTCCTTCCATATCGCGTTGTCGGCGTTGACCTCGCACCTTCCGGCCACTTCTATGTCAATGTACCCGCGAAGACTGATGATGCCGGAGTTTTCGCTCGTGAACGACACGGTGTACTCCAGCTCGTCTATCTTTATCCGCGGCATCACGAACGGATTGCCTATCGAGGGATTGAAGTCCTTGACCATCAGCGGATAATCGTAATCGTGGTCGTCCGACTGCCTCCACGCCCTGATTTCGAACCCGGTCGCGGTGAGCTCGCCGTACATGTAGTACCCGGTGATGGTCTCAACCCCATCCACCACCGTCGATCTGAAGTCGAGGTACCCCCTGTTGTTGAGCTCTATCCTGAGGATGCCCTTCTCCGCGAAACCTCCCCCGTCCGTGAGCCACCTGCCCCCTATGCGATAGTCCGACGCGGAAGCCCCGATTTCCAAAGCGCCCAGAAAAAGAGCCGTCGCCATCGCGAGCGAAAAAACGTACCTGCGCATCGCTGCATCACTCCTCGCCGCCAATTATAAGGCCATATCCCCCTATTCGGGATTCTGCACCGCAACCTCGCGCGGCATCCCGAACGCCCTTGTCATCGTCACCTCGCACGAGTGGAGCGAGCCAATGTCGAGGCTCTTGACCACCCTGTCGAGGTTCATAAATCTTACGCCATTTTCGCTGCAGCGCAAGATGAACTCTCGCAGGGGTGCGAATATTTCATCCTCGGTCGCTACGATCGAGTTCATGGGCAGCACGCTCAGGCCGTCCGGGAGTCCCTCCTCGAGCGCGGACAGCCTCTCCCTCGCTACCTGCCCGGTCACCCTCTGAAGGACCGCCTCGACGGGCGGTATCGTCGACGGAATCTGAGGAGTGTTGAACGTCTTCCACGACATCTTTGGAAAGAATGGATAAAAACCGAACGTGTCGCTGCAATAGCCGAACCGGATGTCGTCCTGTATCCTGAGGCTGATGTAGCTGACGCGGTACCCGGGCGCCGCGAACCCGTTCGGGCGGACGCCGGTCCTTCTCACGAAGTACTCGACCGCCCGTTTTATGTCCGAGTCGATGGTGGTGTCCTTCATCTTGTCGAGGCGGCTCTGCCACTCCATCGGATTCCAGCCGTATATCCCGCAGTCCTGCCCGCGGCGCGCCGCGTCCCTTATGATGCCCGGCGCGCTCGCCACTATCTCGCGCCCTTCTCCGAAGAGCTTCGAGATCGCCGACCCGCTCCACTCCGAGCCCATACCAAAGAAGAAGCTGCCCTCCACCCCCGCTTCGTTTAACGTGTCGAGCAGCCTCGGCACTCCCTCCCTGTAAGCCTTCAGCGTATCCGTGTAGATCTTGAGGGCGAGAATCCTCATCCCGTTCTCCGCCATGCATCAGAATACGCCGCCATACGTCAGCCAGCCCGAAAAGCCGAGACCTCGCGCCTCCCCTTTGGCTTGCGGAAGACCTCCACCTTCGCGGGGGGGAGATTGTAAAGGACGACGTGAGACCGCAGCTTGCGGAACGTCTGCGGAACGTAGAGCATCTCCCCGGCCAGGGCGTAGGTAAATTGGACGTAGAGGCCTCCGGGCGAGAGTGTTGCGTCTATCTCTGACATTATCGCGGTCCCGACGTCGGATGGGAGGGTGCGGAACGGCAGGCTCGAGATGATGGCGCGGACTTTCTCCCCGCTGTGTATGTGATTGCGCATCTCCTCCGCGCCGCAGCAGATGACGTTCACCGCCGGAAATCGCTTGGACAGGCACTCCGCCAATGCCGGGGACTTCTCCACCACGACCATCCTCTCGGGGGGAACCCCGTGCCTCAGGAGGGCCTCCGTGACAGGGCCCGTGCCAGCTCCGAGCTCCACGAAGATGCCGGACCTCATCATCCGCGGCGTCAGGGCCATTGCCATCTCGTCTGCGAGCGCCGGGGAGCTCGGAAATAAAGTTCCCATGACGCGCGGCTGCCTTATCAGCTCCCTGAATAGCAGGTACTGACGTTCGATACGCAGTCTGTTCTTCCAGACAAAACCGTGAAGACCTCTTTCGGCATCGTTCCGATTCAAGCTCACCAGCGACAACTCCCTCAACTGACTTTTTTATCGTAAAACAGGCAAGGCTGATATAGCGTCCGTGGAATCCGGTTCCCGCTACTCCTTTATCGCGCGGGCCATGTTGACCCCCAGCTCGCGGCATCTCTCCAGGTCGCCGCCGGTTGGACGTGACTTTATCTCTATTTTGGGTTCGACCAGGGTCCAGCCGCCGCGGCTCCTCTCCACGAAGCCGGACATCTCCTTCAGGGCGGCGGGGGCCCAGCTGTATGTGCCGCAGAGGCCTATCTTACGTCCCGTCATGCCCTTGTTCTCGAGGATGCGGAGCAGCGCGCCGACCGGCGGGAACATCTCCATATTATATGTACAGCATGAGAGCACGAGGCCCCTGTGCCTCCATATATCGGTCGTCAGAAACGACATATCCGCCCGCGCCGCGTCGTACACGTGAACCGGGCGCACCCCCGCGCGGGCCAGGCTGCGGGCTATCTCGTCGGAGGCTGACTTCGTGCAGCCGTACATCGATCCGTACACGACGACGACGCCCTCCTCCGTCTCATGCCGGCTCCACTTCTCGTAGAGGCCGATGACGCGATTCGGGTCGCTCCGCCAGACCGGCCCGTGCGACGGGCATATCAGGGAGACGTCCAGCCCCCGGACCTTCTCCAGCGCCTTCAGAGCCGGTTTCGAGAACCGGCCGACTATGTTGACGAAGTACCTCATCATCTCGCTCTCGACGAGGTCCAAGTCGGCCTCGTCGTCGAATATCCCGCCCTCCGTCGAGCCGAAACCGCCGAAGATGTCGTTGGAGAATAGTATTCCCCCCGTCGGTTCGTACGACACCATGCTCTCCGGCCAGTGGACCATCGGGGCCATCGCGAAGACGAGACGCCTCCTGCCCAGCTCGAGGGCCTCTCCCTCCTTCACCTCGACGGCGCCGTCCGCTATGCCGTAGAAGTTTCGCATCATCTCGATCGTCTTCGCGTTGCCCACGAACTTCGCGCCGGGGTACAGCCTGCGAATCTGCTCCATCGCGCCCGAGTGGTCCGGCTCCATGTGGTTTACGACTACGTAGTCGAGGCCGCGCCCATCCAGGATGAGATTCAGCCTGAACAGGAAATCGTCGGCATTGGAGCTCTTCACCGTGTCGATGAGGGCTGTTTT
>JAISRP010000190.1 GCA_031273585.1 Synergistaceae bacterium | reverse complement strand
GGTGCTGCGGAAATCCATCGAGCAGATTGACATATCCTCCCATCATCTGCTCGGACTTGTCAATGATGTGCTCGATATGTCAAAGATTGAGGAAGGCAAGCTCATTCTGGAAAAAGCTCCGTTCTCCTTGGATGTTCTATTGGACAATATTGTAAACAGCATACGGGGGAGCGCCCAAAACAAGGGATTGTCGCTCGCCCTGAACGCTCCCGATGTACGCGGCCTGACGCTTATCGGGGATTCCATGCGTCTTTCACAGACGCTCATCAACTTCATTTCCAATGCGGTGAAGTTCACCGAAGCCGGGGGATTCGTGACGCTGGAGGCGAATGTCGTTTCCCAAGACAGCCAGAAGGTTCTGATCTCTTTCTCTGTGGAAGATACGGGTATCGGTATGGCGGAGGAAGACCTGTCGCGCATCTTCACTCCATTTGAACAGGCTGACGGCAGCATCTCCAGGAAATACGGAGGGACGGGACTCGGGCTGTCCATAAGTCGCAATATCGTCGAACTCATGGGCAGCAGCATCAAGGTCGAAAGCAAAGAGGGGATAGGCTCCAAATTTTCTTTTCAAGCCTGGTTCGACATAGACAGCGCCAGCAAAACAGAGAATATTCCAACAGAAGAGCCCATTCGGGATTTCTCTGGGCGCGTCATCCTTATCGTGGACGATGTGGAGATCAACAGAGAGATTGTCATGACGTTTTTAGAGGATACCGGCGTTGCTTGCGAAGGCGCTTCCAACGGGCAGGAAGCGGTGGAAATCTTTTCCGCGTCGCCGGACAATTATTTTGATTTAATCCTCATGGACGTGCAGATGCCGGTGATGGACGGATGCACGGCGACTCGCGCGATCCGTGCCCTCCCACGCCCGGACGCGGGAAAGGTCCCCATATTCGCAATGACGGCCAACGCATTCAAAGACGATATTCAGATGGTGGTGGAGTCCGGCATGAACGGGCACATCGCAAAGCCGGTCGAGTATGATACGACTTTGGACGTAATCGGGCAGATTTTCAGGCGCGAAAAATAATGCGGAGAGCCGCTGCTTTTGCCTGTGGCAGACAAGGCTGCCCGCTCGGCCTGAACGGCGTCTCCCGGATTTGAATCTCGACTGATATAGCCGATTGAATAAACCGCGTGGAATTTTGCCGATGGCGGTTGCGGTGACAGCAAGGGTTTTCAATCTTTACCCTTTAGGCTTCTATTGTTAAATTGCCATATCAACTTACGCTATAGCTTCTCATTTAATGATGCGCCCTCGGATTTAATCGCGAATACGGACATCTTCCGTCAGAGAGGGCAAAGACCTGGCAGTCGTCCGCGGCAGTGCGGCTGGAGAATGGGGTTGTCATTCAATCAGCATCGCGTCCCCGAACGAGAAGAACCTGTAGCCATGCTCCACGGCTCTGCGATATGCGGCCAGTGTCGTTTCGTGGCCGGCGAAGGCGGCTACCAGCATGAGAAGCGTGCTGCGCGGCAGGTGGAAGTTCGTTATCATGGCGTCCGTGACCTTGAAGTCAAATCCGGGGTATATGAAAATCTCGGTCGTCCTCTCCCCGGGCTCGACTCGTCCGGGGGCAGAGGCGAACGACTCGATCGTCCGCACCGCGGTCGTTCCGACCGCTATTATTCTGCGGCCGTCCGCAATCGCCCCGTTGATGAGCTCGGCCTGAGCTGGGGCTATCCTGCAGGTCTCGCCGTGCATCGTGTGGTCCCTCACGTCCCGGACCTTGACGGGGCGGAACGTCCCAAGTCCGACGTCCAGGGTGACGAACGCGTGAGCGATTCCGCGCGCCTCGAGGTCCGCCAGCATGGCCTCTGTGAAATGAAGCCCAGCGGTTGGGGCGGCTGCCGAGGCGTTTTTTTCGCGGTCCGAGTACACGGTCTGATATCTCTCCTCGTCCGCGGCGCTGTTTTTAATATAGGGAGGCAGAGGCAGCCTGCCGATTGACTCGAACAGGTACTCCGCCGGGACGCCGGAGGGCAGCCTGACGAGGCGGAGGCCGTCCCCCAGCCTCTCGCCTATCGCTACGACGCTTCCGTCCTCGAGCTCGACGCCGGACCCCGGCGGCAGATGTCTCCCGGGGCGCACCAGGGCCCTCCAGACGCCCGGGTCCTCCGTCCGGCCGAGGCAGAACACCTCGGCCGCGGCGCCGCCCCCGATTTTTTTGCCGACGAGGCGCGCCTTGTATACCCTTGTGTCGTTCATCACCAACAGGTCGCCGGGGCGAAGGACGTCCGGGAGATCCGAGAATTGCAGGTGGGATATCTCGCCCGATCCGCGCACGACCCGCATCAGCCTCGACCCATCCCTGCGGGCGGCAGGGGCCTGAGCGATCTGCGCCTCGGGGAGGTCGTAGGAGTAGGACTCTACATCGTACGGATCCACATCCGCCCTATCGGACAATCCTCGTCCCCGGGAAGTAAAAACCCAATATCTCCTCGCACTTCATGCCGCTGTCAGCCATGGCCTTGGCCCCCCACTGAGACAGGCCGACGCCGTGCCCCCATCCCCTTCCCTTGAACACGAAGGCGTCGGATGCCGAGGCATCTGCGGCGGGCCTCGGGGGTTTTTCGACCGGCGGAGCGGGAGACGAACCCGAGACGCCTGGAAGGGACATGCCGCGATCGCGGAGTCTCCTCTCCCCGAGCCTCAGATAACCATCCCTGTCGTCGGTCTTAAATAGCATGTCGTAGAGCTCGTCCCTGCTGAAGACGCCGAGCTTGGTCATCTCGACCAGCGGGTCCACGCCGGACGCCATCTCCGTCAGGCTCGCCGGGGTCCCGCTTGCAGCCGGGGGCGCCGGGTTCCGGCCCGACGTGGACTCCTCCGAGGAGGTCCCTCCGGACACAGTGAAGAACGTGCTGCGCACGACCTTGCTGCCGGCCGCCATCCTGAAGTCGTGAGCCCTCACGTCGGCAGTCCCGCCGTCGCCGGTTATTCGTAGCTGGACGGCGCGGCCCGCCGCGTCCTTCAGGGACACCTCGACCGACCGGACGCGGCCGACCGGGCGGCCCATCCTGCCGAGTATCGAGGCGATCTGCTCGCCGGTCAGGCTCAACTGCCACGTCGAGTTTGGCGAGGCGTAGCCGACTATCTCCTGCTTCGCCACGAGGTACGGCCTGCCGCCCCCCCACACGTGCGCCATGTCGGCGGTGAAGCCCCCGCTGTCGGAGTGGTAGTAAATATCGGCGGGCGCGCCGTTCCACGACAGTATCATCCCTCCGGTCTCGGCCACGGCCATGTCGGTGCGCGGGTCCTCGGCGTTGACGCCCCTGTACACCTGGGAGTTATCCGTCGCGTCAAGATCGTACCCCCTGGACCCGAACCGCCCCCTGTTCTTCACGGCGTAAGTCCGGGCCAGGATGGCCTGCGCCTTGAGCGCCTCGATGTTCCACTCGGGGCTCATCTCGACCTTGAGTATCCCGCGGATATAGCTCTCCAGATCCACCTCGTCGACGACTGTAAACCCCTTGCCCGCCGGTATGAGGCTCAGGACGCCGCGATACCTCGTGCCGTCCCAGCCGAGACCGCTCTTCGCCGTTACGCCGACCGGCAGCGCAAGCGCCTGGCCGCCGACCTTGACGCCGGCCCCGGACGCCGCGACCGAGGCGCCGTTCTGGACGGAGACGCGAACTCCCTTGGCGTCGCTAAGCGAGATGCCGAGCCCGATCAGGCGGCCAGAGGAGACCCCCTCCGCCACCGCTATCCTCATCTTGTAATTCTGCACGGCCCCAGCGGGGCGCCCAAGCATAAGGAGGATCAGGGCTATGACCGCAGATCCCCTCAGCGCGCATCGCCGGACGGCGGCGCGCAAAATCGGCCCGTTCGTATTTTCGTAGTTTCGCATCGCTATTTCCCTCCGAATTTGGATATCACGTTCAAGATTATCGTCAGTATCAGGCTCACAACTATCATGCTCGTTATGGGGGCGAAGAACCTGAAGTTCTTGCCCTCCCACGATATGTCCCCCGGCAGCCTCCCGAACGGCAGGCCGACCTTCGACGCCAGATAGAGCGCGCCTCCCGCCAGGAACAGCACGATGCCGGCCGTCATGAGCATCCGGGCTGCGGCGTTCATGGCCTAAATATCACCGTCGTCGTCGAGCAGGCTGAGCTGCCTGAACTGTATCGACGGCGGGCGGCCCATGTACTCGTACGTCTTTCTCGTCGCCCTCCGACCCCTCGGCGTGCGTTCGAGCAGGCCCTTCTGTATCAGGTACGGCTCGTAGATGTCCTCTATCGTCTGAGTGTCCTCGTTCAGGGCGGCAGCGAGCGTGGACAGGCCGACCGGACCGCCGTCGAAGAGCTCCAGCAGCGCGGTCAGAAATTTTCTGTCCTGCTCGTCCAGGCCCTCCGGATCGACCCCCAGCATGTCCAGGGCCGACTTGGCCAGGGGCAGCTCGATGGCGCTCATCTCCCTCACCTGGGCTACGTCGCGCACGCGGCGAAGGAGGCGCAGCGCGACCCGAGGCGTGCCCCTTGCCCTCAGTCCGATCTCGCCCGCAGCGTCGTCCGTTATGACCGCCGACATGACCTCCGCGCCCCGCAGCACTATCCGCGTCAGCTCGTCCGGCGCGTAGAGGTGCAGCTGCTCGACAATGCCGAAGCGCGAGCGAAGGGGCGACGTCAGGAGTCCAAGACGGGTGGTGGCCCCGATCAGGGTGAACTTTGGGAGCTGAAGGCGTATGCTTCGCGCGAGCGGGCCCTTGCCGACGACTATCGAGAGGCAGAAGTCCTCCATCGCGGGGTAGAGTATCTCCTCCACGTTGGCGGACATCCGGTGTATCTCGTCTATAAAGAGGACGTCGTTCGGTTGAACGTTGGAGAGGATGGCGGCCAGATCCCCCGCCCGCTCGAGCGACGGGCCGGATGTGACCCGCAGGTTTCCGCCCATCTCGCGCGATATTATGCCTGCCAGGGTTGTCTTTCCCAGACCGGGCGGGCCGTAAAAGAGGGTATGATCCAACTGCTCCCCGCGGCTCCGCGACGCCCGGATGAATATGGACAGCTTGTCCTTCAGCGCGTCCTGCCCGATAAATTCGAGCAGCGCCTGAGGGCGGATCGAGGGGACGTCCTCAACCCTGTCCTGCCTCAGGCTCTCGAACGGCTTGTCGGGCGTACGATCCTCCGAGGCCACCTCTTACCTCCTCTGAAGCCTGCCCAGGGCCGACATCAGGAGCTCCTCCTCGGTCCAGACCCTGCCGCTCTCCTCTGCCCTGCACGCTGAAAGGGCGTGAACAGCCTCGCTCTGGGTGAAGCCAAGTCCCACCAGACCCGCGATGACGCCCGCGTCTACGGAACCCCTTCCGCCGATCGCCGGAACGTCCATCCCGGCCAGGGAGGCGAACTTCCTCTCCACCTTGGAGCGCAGCTCAAAGCAGATGCGCTCCGCCCTCTTGGGGCCGAGTCCGGGCACGGCCAGCCGGACCGCGTCCTCCGCCAGTATTGCGGATATTATCCTCCCGGCGTCGAGATGCCTCAGCAGCGCGATTGACAGCTTGCCGCCCATCGTCTTGACCTGCGTGATCTCGAGAAACAGCGACCGCTCGAGCTCGTCGGAAAAACCGAATAGGGACATCCCGGCGTCGCTCGTCTGCAGGTAGGCGGCGCAGGTCAAAAACTCCCCCACGCGCGCGGACGCCATCAGCGAACCGGACGCGAACACCTCCAGCCCGAACCCCGCGACATCCATACATATTATCTCGGCATCTATCGAAATGACCGTCCCGGACAGACTCCTTATCACCAGACCATTCCCCCGCTCAACCCGCCGACCTCAAAACCCCATGTTCTTCCTTTGCTCATACTGGGCGAGCGACAGGCCGGTTATCGCTATTGCGAGCGCGTCCGCAGCGTCGTCCGGGCGGGGCGTGCTCGCCAGATTCAACAGGTGTTTGACCATGCCCTGAACCTGGGATTTTTCCGCCGCCCCGTTTCCGCACACCGCCAGCTTCACCTCGGAGGGCTTGGGCTCGTACGGCGCGAG
>JAISRP010000277.1 GCA_031273585.1 Synergistaceae bacterium | reverse complement strand
GCCGCCTCGGCTGCTGAGCTGCCGCCGAGGCTGAGGCCGCTGATCCTGCTGTCGCCCGGATATTTGACGTATATGACGAGCACCCTGCGGTCCGTCGAGGGAAAAGCCGGAGCGCCTCTCGCGCCTCTTGGCAGGGACGGGGACCTCCCGGCGCTTTCGAGTTCCCCTCTCAACGCTTCGTCCCTCTCCCGCGCCGCCTCCCTCGCCAGGTCGGCCAGGTATTCCGGGGGATTGTTCACCACAGGAGCGGGAGACACGCCTCCAGAAATATTGACCACCGGATCGTTGATACGCGGGACTGTCGCCTCCACGCGAACGCTCCCGGCCGCTGGGGCTTCGCCCGCTGAAGCGCTCAAGGCCGAATTGACCGAACTCGCTGAGGTCCAGTCCGCGTAGTAAAGGGTATACATGGTCTGGGGCGTATCGCCAAAGTCGACGAGACGTCCGTATCGGTCCGTCTTCCAGTTCATGAACTCGTCGCCGTGAGCGTAGTAGACGACCTCGGCGCCGTTCGGCTGAGTGTGCTTCAACTCGCCGGGATACGCTGGAATGGCCTCCGATCTTCCGGCAAACGACAGAAGCGCGAGCAGCGACACCACTATGAATATTCCGCGTTTCAAGGACTCAACCCCTCTCTTTTCGAGAAAAAAATGTCGTTTAGGCAATTTAATCAGCCCTTCCTTAGCGCAAAAGCGACAGAACATTCTGCGGCGACTGGTTTGCCTGTGCCAGCATCGACGCGCCAACCTGGGACAGTATATTTAACTTCGTGAACTCCATCATCTCTTTTGCCATATCCGCATCGCGTATGACGCTCTCCGAAACCGTCATATTCTGATTGGCCGCGGTCAGGTTCGTGATCGTGTGCTCCAGCCTGTTCTGATATGCGCCAAACAGAGCCCTCTGTGACGACACGCGGTCTATGGCGCTTTCGATCACCGTTATCGAGCGCGACGCGCTCTCCCTGTCCACTACGACCACATCCATCAGACCGAGGGCCGAGACGCCAATGTCGGCTATCGACAGCGTCAGATTCTCGCCCTCGTTTGCGCCGACCTGGAGGACGGCGGCGTTGTCAGCAAGATGCAGCGTCCTCTCCGCCAGATGCGGTTTCGACGTCAGGTCGTACTTCAGCGTCGCGTCATTCCACACTGCGTCTATCCCGATCATCGGGTCGAAGACCACGTCTACTCCACGGTTCACCGCGCCGGTCATGACGTTCCCGCTGAACTCGGCGTCATTCACGAGATTGCCGGAGTGGGCGTCGGTCACATGCGCGCTGTACCTGACTTCGCGAGCGGACTGTATCACGTTGAAGCCGAACGCGGCCAGCACGTCCTGCTCAGCGCTCAGTATCAGCCTTCCCGCGCCGCCTGTCACCGCCGTCCGCAGCAGCATCACGCCCCTGACAGCCTCGACGCCCGGCGATTTTTCGTCCACGACGGAGGAGAGACGGGCGGGGCCGGTAATATATTTGATCTGCCCCAGGTATTCCGCTATCGCCATGTTGAATTTATTCGCCACGTCACCCAGAGTGTCGCTCCCGTACAGAGTGATGGCGGCGGACCTGCCGTCGCCCTGTATGATCCTGATCTCCTTCGGGTCGTCCAGGATGAATCTTCCGTTGGCGTCCCAGAAGTCCTCGACGTCGCGCAGGCTCGATGCCGAAGTTGCTACGCACCCAGCGAAGGCTATCGAGGCCTTGAAAAACGTGTGAGTCCTCCCATCCAGCCCGGCTGTCACTGATGGGAGAGTATCGGAGAACCTCAGATTTAAGGAGCCATTGAACGACTCGCCGGTCTCCGGGTTCAGAAAGAACTGCCTTAGGGTCACGCTCTTGCCCGCTATGAGCGTTGGCGCGATGTTGTACCAGTTCTGCCTGTCGTAGAAGACGGTGTCGGCCCCGTTCAGTCCGATTTCGCCCCACGCGCCGCCCCACTCCTGATTCAGCGTTCCATCGAGCGATATGTTCACGTCGTTTCCGGAGGGGTCCACCGGGGGAAAATCGCTGAACGCAAACTTCATTATCATCTTGTTCCCGACCTTGTAGTCGTTGATGCCGCTCATGTCTATGCTCAGCGCCCCCGGCGGAATATCGAAGCCGAGATTCGAGTAATACGCCGCGCCTGAGGCTATTCCGCTTTGCGTGATCACGATCTCGTCCTTGAATTCGGCAGTTTCGCCCGAGTACGAGAATGTGGAGCTGGCGACCGAAAATGTGACGGCGCCGGACGCCGTATCGATTCCTTTAACTTCGAACAAAACGCTCGCGGTCAGGCTCTGGTTCGGCAGAAAGAAAAACGAGAACTGGTCTATATCCAACGGCGGAGGATAGCTATCAAATCCGTACGACTGCTGAACCCACACGCCTCCCTTGGAGTTCTCCTCTATCGCCATCGTGTAATCGCCCGGCGGCGTGCCGTCTATCTCCCCGATCGTCGCGACTGAGTCGTCCGAATAGGAGACCTGGACCGCGCCGTCGTGTTTTATCTTGAATATATTGCTCTTTTGAATCTCCGCCTGCCCCGCGTCTATCGCCCTGAGGGAGATTTTGAAGTTTCCCTCGCCCTGCGACCCGGATAACTCTCCGCGAACGAGAGCCTGCGTGTCGAGGTTATCCGCGCTCCCAAGCAATGCGGAGCTGCCGTCGAGAAGTTTTTTGCGGTTGAATTGAGTAGTGTCGGAGATGCGATCGATCTCGCTTCTCAGCTCGTCGATCTCATACTGTATGAATTTCCGGTCGTCCGCCGTGAGCGTGTCGTTCGCGGCCTGCACCGACAGTTCGCGCATCCTCTGAAGGATTGAGTGAACTTCGCCGAGCGCGCCTTCGGCGGTCTGAATCAGGGAGACTCCGTCCTGGGAGTTGCGAACGGCCTGATCAAGGCCTTGAATCTGTGAACGTATCTTCTCGGATACAGCGAGCCCAGCCGCATCGTCGGCGGCGCTGTTTATGCGCAGCCCGGCCGACAGCCGCCCGATGGATCTCTCATGGGAGGTGTTCGTTCCGCGAAGGGCATTATACGCCACAAGACCCGAGGCGTTCGTGTTGATCCTCATATTAGAACATCCCTATTAATAATCTGGCATAAAAATAGAGTTTGCTTATGAGCCGCGACTCCAGTCTCCATATCATCATTCTGGCGTAATCCTGACGACATAGTCCAAACCTCCATGTATCGTATATCGTACTAAAAGAGCAAAAGCATCCATGCCCTTGCGGGAGATAGACAAAACAGTGTCCTGATACGAGGCGATATTACTCAAATTTGATTCAATAACCCTCGTATATATCGAAAGATAGCATGGATTATGAGGTGTGTAATGTCAAAAAGAAATATATTAATAATTCGAATA
>JAISRP010000156.1 GCA_031273585.1 Synergistaceae bacterium | reverse complement strand
ACTGGCCGAACTCAACGAAGAGCTGGGTCGTCTTCGGCGCATCGATTCCCGAAAGGTGTCCGTTCTGGATGAACCGCGCCCCGGAAAAAAACTCGCTCGGGGCAGTGCTCTCCCTCCGGCGGGCCGACCCGGCCGGAGCCGGCTACAAGACGCTGTTGATTCCCCAGAACGACGAGATGAGCCTCATACGCGCCATGGAGTGTGGTGTCCTCATCTACGACGGCGACCCCACGTTCTTCTCCGATAACCACTTGGGCGGCGGAAAACAGCCGCGGGTGTCGGGGGTGATCGACGCCAGATTCGAGATAGCCTCTCCACATAACCTGCTCAGGGTTTTTCTGATAACGAGGGGAGAGCGGAGGCACGACGGCGAGATAAGCTCCTCGCCTCCCCCGGGATGGCCCGAAAAATACGCGACAGTAATCTCGCCGGAGGCAAGACACTACAGGCTCTATGCCTTCACGGCATCCTTCGAGCTGAAAAATTTCTAGCAAGGGACAAGACCGTGGGCTCCGCCCACGCCCGCCGGGGGACCAGTCCCCCGGACCCCCATCTCGTTTTTTTGTTTTCGCCCGCCGGGCGAAAACAAAAAAACAGAATAGGGTACAGGGAGCTCTGCTCCCTGGCGGGGTTTGGGGCGGCGCCCCAAGGTCCTGCCTGTTGTTGCGGCATGAGCGCGGCTGTTGTCGGCGCATGAGGCCTTCGGCTATAATGGCAGGGGTTCGGAGATATTTCCGGCTCCGCGCGCGGCTTCAAACGTCATTATCTTCCGGGGTGTATATTGAATGAACCTGCTTATGTCGATCGGATACAAGAGCTTCGGTTTCGCGGTTCTGAAGGGCGCGCTCGGAGGGTTGGCCGCCGGGGCGGTTATTGTCGCCGTCATGGGACGTCTCGGCTTGTTCAAGCGTGACGGCAAATTTCGCTCCGCGGCGGTCAAGCTGTTCTACCTTTACATCCCCGTCGTGACGGCCTTGATTCTTGCCGCATGGTCAGCGGTCTCGTCGGCGAGGACGGAGGCCGTTTCGATTCTTGTCCAGTTCCGCCCCGACCTCGCCAGCCTGTCGGTAAGCGTGGCAGAGAGCGCCAATGACAAGATCATCGGCATGACTGGCGCAGAGGGGCTTGAGGGTATCGGGCTGCCGCAGATGGCCATGATCATCTCCAACAGCGTCGACGAGGCGCTCTCCTCGAAGTTGCAGGATTACCCAAACCTCCTTGCGCTGCCGAAGCCCATTCGCTACGTGATATCCGAAATGCTCGTCGAGTACGTCTCCGATATCCTCGTGAGGAAATTGGCGGAATCCGCGGAATCGATCGGGCTCTCCAGCAAAAGGTTCGAGGGCGTCATGGCAACCGGCATAATAGCGAGCCTCCAGGGGGGGCTCCTTGCTGATATAGCCGAAATTCAGCTGACTCGGATCTTCGACGGCTTCCACGGAAAAGTCCGCGCCGCCGGCATCGTGCTGGCGCTGCCGGTGCTTATAGAGGTTGGACTCTCCCTCCGCGGGAGGAGAAAACGACGACTGGCTCAAGCAGCCTGATATGCTGGAAACGACCTCCTGAGTTTACGCGGGGTCGATGCGAAAGCCCGGCGGTTTCAATTCGCGAAGGTCACGCCGGTGGAGTCGCAGTACTCGCCCGAGACCCACCCTCGCACAACCTTTCTCCTCTCGTCGACAAGCAGGAACCAGCGGCTGCCTGACGAGCCCTCGTCGTTCGCCCACATCAGGACAGGGTAGGACGCCCCCTTGCTCGCCTTTGCGACGACGGGGTTGGAGGTCGCTGGACCGCTCCGGATGTTGAGCGACGTGTCGACCGTCCTGACGACGATATTGCCCGAGCACTGATACTCCCTCGCCGCTCCGTACTTCTCGACGGAGCGCCTCAGCGCGCTGCTCGTTCCCGACGCGAAGCCAAACTGCTTCACGCGGTCCCCCCACTCGGCGAATTGGTCTGTCTGAGCCGGCTCGACCGTGACCGGGTCGACCGCGACTATAGGCGCGTCGGGGTTCGAGATCCACGTGCCGCCCTCGTCGTCCACCAACGGCACCGGACCTGCCTGCGGAATCTCGTTGGACTGACTTTCCGAGACAGCGGGCACATCGCCCTCGGTCCCGGCCTCCCGCGACCTGTCCCTCGTCACGATGTTAAACGCAACAAAACCCAGTATCAGAACCACTATCGGCACGATGAACTTTGCGCGCAGTATGTTTCCCTTGTCCTCGTAGTTTTCATGCTTCCTCATCATTCAACACCAGCCATTTTTTTATGAACCTGCAAATTTTGAAACTCCCCCCCGATTCGTCGGCCGAGGGTTCCTCACCACCCTAATTATATTCGATCGGCAAAAAAACGTCCACAACGCTCTTAAAAAACATGCCGGCACCCCGGCGGCCGGGTTCGAGTCCCGTTCAGGCGGCGTCCTGCCGGGAACACGCGGGACTCGATAATCCTCAGACCACGCCGTTTCCCCGAGCCGGACATCGGCATCCGAATGACGAGGCAGGTATTTTCCGCTTGTTAATTATCCCAATAATGATTTAAAATTTCTTTATATCTGCATTTGATATAGCCGATTAAAAAAACCGCGTAGAATTTTTCTGATGGCGGTTGCAGCGGCAGCAAAGGTTTTAATCTTTACCCTTTAGGCTTCTAATTTTAAATTGCTGTATTTTGCGAGGTGAATATTTCATGAAGGTAAATAGAAATGAATTTTTGTTTTCCATATCCTTCGCCCTCGACTTTCTGGAGATGGGCATAAGGGATAACATCACGAATCACAACAAGAGGGTCAGCCTGATATCGATACGGATTGGCAGGGAGCTGGGGTTGGACGACGAATCCATATTCGACCTCGCGGCCTACGCCATGCTTCACGACAACGGACTCACCCACAAGACGTTCAACGCAATCTCCGAAAACGGGGTCGAGAGGCTCGAACGGTCGTTGTCCCACTGCCTGATCGGGGAGAAAAATCTCTCGACGTTCCCGTTCATCAAAAACAGGAAAAACATCATCAAATACCACCACGAGCGTTACGACGGGCTCGGCTACTTCGGAATCGC
>JAISRP010000150.1 GCA_031273585.1 Synergistaceae bacterium | reverse complement strand
CCCGAGGGGCGAAAACAAAAAAACCTGCAGGATGTCCAGGAGGCACTGCCTCCTGGCGGGGTTTGGGGCGGCGCCCCAAGGTTTGCCCGGGGTCCGGGGTTATCGTTTTGTCATCATATACTCCTCGAACATTCGGACGTCGTCGGGCGTGTCTATCTCTATGCTGTCCGTCTCGGTTTCGATGCACTTTATCGTCCCGCCGTTCTCGAGGACCCTCAGCATCTCCAGGCTCTCGGCCCTCTCCAGGGGTGTCTGGGGCTGCGAGGCGAATTTGAGGAGCGCATCGCTCCTCCATGCATAGGGGCCTATGTGCTTGAAGCGGACCGCCCCGGGGACGCGCTCGAACGGGATCGGAGATCTGCTGAAGTACATCGCCCTGTGGTTTCTGTCGAAGACCATCTTGACGATGGAGTCGCGCGTTGCCTCGTCCTCGTTCTCGATTTTTTTGGCGAGCAGGGCCAGCCCTATCTCCGGGTCGGCCCTGAGGGCCTCTATCATCGGGTCCAGGACGCGTGCGCAGACCATCGGGTCGTCCCCCTGCACTCCCAGCACGTAACGGGACCGTATCCGCTCCGCGACGCAGGCGACGCGGTCGGCGCCGGTGGACAGGCCGGACGGGGTCATCATTGCCTCCCCCCCCGCGGACTCGACGACCGATACGACCCTCTCGTCGTCGGTTGCCACTATGACCCTGTCTATCAGGGCGCTCTGCCTGACGCCGTCAAGGACCCACAGCACTAGCTCCCTTCCCATGAGCTTGAGCAGCGGCTTCTCGGGGAGCCTCGAGCTGCGCAGCCGGGCAGGGATGACGGCCAATACGTCTACAGCGGACACGCGCCCCAACCCCTCAGATATGACATAATCGCGTTCATGATGGCATCGTCCTCCCTTGCCGCAAAAAATCCGTTGACGAACATCTGATACTCCGGCAGGGCGTCCTTCGTCCAGAGCAGCCTGGTCCCCAGCATGTCCTCCGAGATCGCGCCCACGTCGAAACCGAGGGACTCGAGCGAGCGCCTGGGCCTGTCCGGATGCCGGCAGGGGCGTCCGCCGCCCCTCGCGCAGAGGCTGCAGGAGTCGCAGCAACCGGCCGACGCCCCAGCGCCGCCCGGGAATTTCTCCTCCAACGCTCGCAGCAGTTCGGACAGGACCCCCTTGACTCCCCTGAATACCCCGGCGCTGTACTCCATGAATTTCTCATACGTGACTGCCTCCCGCACCGCCTCCGCGGGATGGACAATTTTCACGCCGAAGACGTAGGCGTAATCGAATTTCTTCAGGTAATCCCCGACGTCAAGGTCAAAAGGGGGACACGCCCAGTTGCGGCCGTAGCTCGGACAGTCGCGGCAGAGCGCCATGAACTTCTCCGCCGATCGGTAGCGACTCGACATCTCACCAATCTCGGCCCCAGCCGCCGCAAACGATACGCCGTTCATGGACATCCCCCCTGATTGGGATAAGCATAGCATAAGTCGCGGGGCCTCGATGAGAAAAAATAACCGTGAGATGGTTTATAATCGCAAACGTGATCGAAACTGCGGCCTCGCGAGTTGGAACTTCTGATGCGGGCGCGGCAGTCCGTTGCATCCAAAGTGATGATTATCGGAACATATAAGGAGGATGAAAAAAGATGCCAGGCTGGGAGATGTTTGACGAGAGCGAAAAAAGACACGTCGGCGAGGTGATGGAGACCGGCGTCATGATGCGCTACGGGTTTGACGCCAAGAGGATGGGGCGGTGGAAGGCCAGGGAGATGGAGGAGGCCATCTGCCGGATTACCGGGGCGAAGTACGCGCTCCTGCTGGCGGACGGGACCGCCGCGCTCACGACGGCCCTGGCTGCCCTCGGCGTTGGGGCGGGGGACGAGGTCATAATGCCGCCGTTTACGTTTGTGGCGAGCTTCGAGTCGATAATGGCCGCCGGCGCAACGCCGGTGATCGCCGAGGTGGACGACACGCTCTGCCTGAGCCCGGAGTCCGTGCGGGAGGCCCTGACTCCACGGACCAGGGTCGTGATGCCGGTGCACATGTGCGGGGCGATGGCTAATATCGACGAGCTGAAGGGCATCTGCGCGGAGAAAAAACTGTTTCTCGTAGAGGACGCGTGTCAGGCGTTCGGCGCGACGTACCGCGGCAGGGCATTAGGCGCCATAGGCGACGTCGGGTGCTACTCGTTCGACTTCAACAAGATAGTCACCTGCGGCGAGGGCGGGGCCATCGTCACCGACAGCGCGGTGGTTTACGCCCGTGCCGACATGTATCACGACCACGGGCACGACCACAAGAACAGCGACAGGGGGCTGGAGTCGCACCCGTTCCCGGGGTACAACTACCGGATATCCGAGCTGCACGCAGCCGTCGGCTGCGCCCAGATCGCAAAAACGGAGCGTTTCGTATCGATACACAGGGCCAACAAGCGCGTATTCAAGGACGCCATAGGCGCGATACCCGAGGTCTCCTTCAGAAAAATCCCGGACCCGGACGGCGACAGCGCCACGTTCCTCACGTTCTTCATGCCGTCGGAGGACATCGCGAGGTCCGTCGCGAAGTCCCTCAAGGGCGCCGGCGTCGAGGGGGTGTTTCACTGGTTCGACAACAACTGGCACTACGTCCGGAACTGGGAGCACTTCAAGGCCCGCTCGTTCGCCAACCCGATCAGCAGCGACATATTAAAAGGGATGAAGGACTATTCAAAGGTGAAGTTCAAGTCGGACGAGCTCCTGTCGAGGTGCATATCCATCAGCATGAAGATGGGCTGGACACAGGATGAGGCAAAACTCTCAGCCGAACGTGCAGCCGCTGCGATCAAGTCAGCCCTGAAGGGATAGGGCCATAAATCCAATGAATGTGAAATCCCCGATTGGGCGGCATTCTCCAAAATCCAGGGATAGAAAACCGTGGGCGCCGCCCACGCCCGGGGGGGGGGGGGGGGGGGGGGGCCGCGCGCCCCGGCGGGGGGGGGGGGGGTGGGGGGGGGGGGGGGGACACGCACGAGGATGATTAG
>JAISRP010000029.1 GCA_031273585.1 Synergistaceae bacterium | reverse complement strand
GCTCCGCCAGATGGGAGTCCGCGACGAGGCGCGCATAATCAGGGGGATGTCGTCCTGCGGGCTCCCGTGCTGCTGCAGCTACTGGCTCAACCAATTCGCCCCGATAGGGATAAAGATGGTGAAGGAGCAGAACATCGCGCTGAACCCGGCGAAAATTTCCGGCATCTGCGGGCGGCTCATGTGCTGCATGGCGTTCGAGCATAAGGTCTACAAGAGCCTCTGGGCCGGCCTGCCGGGCCCGGGGAGCAAGATAAAGGCCCCGCTCGGAAATTATATAGTGTTATCCATGGACGTCGCCAGGGAGGCGGTCCGCTGTCACAAGCCCTCCGGCGGCGAGATATCGGTGCCCATAGCGTCCTTTCAGGAGTTTCGCCAGGCTGTGATGAACGGCGAGGAGTGGGCGCCGCCCCTGATTGAAGAGCCTGAGGACTCCGAGCGGGTCGGGCGCGTCTCCCTGGGGGAGAGGGGCTGTGGCTCGTGCCGCAGGAACATGGAGTACCACGGAGCGGGACTGAACGCGGCCGGCGCCGGGAGCGAGCCGCTTTCGCCCAGGAGGAGCGCTGTCCAGGGCGACGGAGGGGACGCGGAGCGCGTGAGCGCGAACCGCAGGCGCGGGAAGCGCGGAGGGCGCAGGCATAGGACGGAGACGGGGACCGTCGCCCTGAGGAGCGCCGAGGGCGGGGTCGAGAGAATACCGCCTCGCCCGAGGGTTGCGGACGAGCCTGCCCGTCCCGTGCGGGCCGCCGTCAGCACCGGCGAGACGGGCGAAGCGCCGCGCGTCGAAAGAGTCCGTCACAGGCGGAGGCGTCCGAGGCGGGGCCCGTCTCCGACTCAGGGGCTGGAGGGCTGACGATGGCAGTGTGGTCCAATTTTGTCTCGAAGATTAAAAACGCGGCGAACAAGTGGTCGCAGGGCGTATCGAACCTGTTTTCCGACAGCCCGATCACGGACGAGTTCTGGGATGAGCTGGAGGAGAGCCTGATAGGCGGGGATGTGGGCGTCGAGACCGCGGATCACCTCATTGCGGACCTGAGGCGAGTCGCAATTGACAGACGGATCGCCCACACCGGCGAACTCAAGGGCGCGTTCGCCGATATGCTGGTGAGGTATCTCGACGAGATCCCCGGCATGGGCGCTCCGATAGACACGTCGAGCCCCCCGGCCGTCGTGCTGTTGGTGGGGGTGAACGGCAGCGGCAAGACGACGACGGCGGGAAAGCTCGCGACGACGATGCTCTCTCAGGGAAAATCCGTCATCCTGGCGGCCGGCGACACCTACCGGGCCGCGGCGATAGAGCAGCTCAAGACGTGGGGGAGCCGCGTCGGGGTGAGGGTCGTCGCCTCGTCGCACGGCAGCGATTCCGCGGCCGTAGTCTTCGACGCGATACAGGCGGCGAAAGCGTCTGGAACGGATGTCGTCATAGTCGACACCGCCGGGCGGCTTCACACGAAATCCAACCTGATGGACGAGCTGGCGAAGGTGCGGCGGGTCGTGGCCCGGGAGGTACCCGGCGGACCGGCGGAGGCGCTGCTGGTGCTGGACGCGGTGATGGGCCAGAACGGATTCATTCAGGCGGCGGCTTTCAACAAGGCCGTCCCCCTCACCGGGGTGGTAATGACGAAGTTCGACAACACGGCTAAGGGCGGCATAGCCCTCTGCATCGCGCAAAAACTCAGGCTTCCCATAAGGTACATCGGACTGGGGGAGGACGCGCTCGACCTCGACGCATTCTCTCCCTCGGACTTTATATCGGCCCTTCTGGGCGTGGAGCGGACAGATGATAACGACGATTAACGCTGCGGACGTAAAGAGCGACATGCTGACGATGGCGTCCACAGTGCAGGAGATATTGAGGGCGCTTTATTTCTACGGAACGGACTATATTATGGGGTCTGTGGGGCGCAGCGAGCGGCTCGTCCACAAAGAGCAGCTCGTCGCCCTGCTCGAACAGGGCCGCGAGACGGCGACGCTGGAGGACATAATGTCGGTCATGCTGAACGAGCCCCTCTCCGCTAAGATGCAAATCGAGGACATCCCGCAGGATACCCATCTCCTGCTTTTCGCGCAGACAGGATCGAAGATGCAGGGGGTCCTCTCGCGGATGACCTTCGAGGAGTACCGGGAGCGGAAGATAAGGGAGGCGATGCTGCGCCTCCCCGAGTGGTGGAACATCCCCCTGCCGCTCCTCCACGTCGAGGAGGACCGTATCTCCTTGAACGGCGCGGCGCAGGAGGTCGTGTCGTGCGACCTTCAGACCCTCGCGGCCGGGATCGGCAAGATACTGAAGGACAGAATCATCTCCTACAGCGAGAAGCGGCGCGACCGGACCTTCTCGCTTCATCCCCTCACTGACGACACGTTCCTGCTGGAGGACATTTCCGGCGACTTCGAGATGGCGGAGGATCTCGTCTGGTGGGCGGCCGTCGGTCAGGCCCTGTGCCGCAGAATGGAGGACAACGCGCTCGTCGTCAAGCGCATGTCGCCGCTGGAGGCGTCCCCGGACGGGGCGGTCGAGATAATCCCCTGTTCGTGGGACGGCGAACTCGTCGGGAAACTGGCCATAGAACTGCCGGACGGGCCGCCGGTCCAGCCGCCGGCTGACGCCTCCAGACCCGCGCCGCCGCAGGTTGAGGAGAGGGAGAACCCCTCGGCCGGGAAACCCGCGCGGACGCGAGTCGAAAAGAAGACCGCCGCCCGGAAGGCGCAGGCGGCATCCGCCAGCGCGGAGGAGTTCAGCGAGTCGTTCGAGCAGCCCGGCAGCCTCCCGAGGCTGAATAAAAACGCAGCCCGGAGGGCGTACGGCGGGAGCGGAGGGAGCGGCAGGAAAATCCGCGCGAACGCCAAAAAACCGGACGGGGAGGACGGGGACTGAGCGTGAAGCGCGGCGGAGCGGAGCGGGTTCAGGCGGTGAAGCTGATAAT
>JAISRP010000093.1 GCA_031273585.1 Synergistaceae bacterium | reverse complement strand
GCACCACCCCACCCCCCCCGCCCCCCCGCCCCCCCCCCCCCCCCCCCCCCCCCCGGGCGTGGGCGGCGCCCACGGTCCTGCTCCGACGCTCTGCCGTTCGGATCACGAATGACCGCCGGATTTCTTCAGGTATACGCGGATTTCTCCTGAGACGTCGCCCTCGGATGGATTTTTGAGCGCGCCAAGCATCCCACGGACGCCGCCTGCGAGGAACGAGGCGACGAAATTTTTCATGGGCAGCTCGCGTCCGTCCATGTAGACCCGCGCGTCCCTCGCATCCCGTTCAGCCAGCAGGGCGATTTTCGACGCCAGATCCTCCGCGTCGTCCGCCCCATATACGAGGCCGCCGTCCCCTGGGCCGTGCCGGTCGTAGACGGCGAAAATTCCTCCGTCGTCCGGTGGATGTCCGCCCTCGTCGAGCACCCATATCTTAGGCAGCTTTAAATTTTTGCCCCCCTCGACCATGACGATATCGGCATTTGGAAAATAAACGCCCGCGATCTCGCTCACAGGGAGCTCCGCGCCCGGCTCGCAGGGCGTCTCGAACCTGAGGGAGTCATACCCCCACAGCAGGGACGGCACGCCCATTTCGTTCACCGAGCCGGAGTCCGTCCAGGCGGGAGAGGCAACGGGCTCGTGAGTGCGCTTGATGTAGCCCACGGCAAAGCCCAAATTTTGGAGTGAGCTTATCAGGGTACGGCAGAGCGTGCTCTTGCCGGAGTTCTTATAACCTGAGACGGCTATTATTATCATGGGTCTGATCTCCCCTCCTCCGCCGGCAGTTCGTAGCCACCCATTGCGGACACGGCATCCCGCCACTCCGCGCTTTCTAGGGAGGCGATCAGCGCCGCCGCCGCCGGGTGCTCGTCGAAGCGTTCGGAGAAGACCAGCTCGTACGGCTCCCGGGCTATTGGTATGAAGTGAAGCCCCAGGGCGTCGGCCGCCGCCTTGATGCCTAGCGTCGCGTCGGCCACCCCGGACGCGACCTTGTTGGCCGCCTCCATGTGGGTGATCGAGACACGGTCGTAACCGGGAATGTCGGAGCTCCCGAGGCCATTCTCCCTCAGCATGTAGTCGAACAGCACCCTGGTCCCCGCGCCGGGCTGCCTGTTCTCGAACACCGCCCTGCCGGAGGCCAGGTCCGCAAAGCCGGAAATTTCCATCGGGTTGCCAATGGCCGTTATGATCCCCTGCTCCCGGTAGAATATCAGCCTGCGCCGCCACCTCCTGCCCTTCGCGAAGCGATCGATATAGCTCGTGTTGTACGTGCCGTCGCACTCGTCCAGGAGGTGCGCCGCAGCGAGGTGGGCCTCGCCCCGGCCAAGAGCGGCCAGCCCCCCCATGCTGCCGACGGCGCGGATCGCCAGGTCCGCCCCGAGCCCCCTCATGCTGGAGACGAGAAGCCCTACGGCCGGGTCGTCGGAGCCCTGGAAGAGCAGCCTCATCCCGAAATCAGGCCGCCTCGTGAGGCTGACCCGTATGGCCGAGCCCATCGGGCGCTCCAGGTGTTCCTCGGAGAGCATCGCTATACCGTCCGCCTCCGCCAGGGCCCACAGGACGCTCGCCCCTGTCGGGAGCGGCCAGCAGAGCAGCCGCCCCTCGACGTCCGCGCACTTCACCCGGAGACATTCCGCCATCCCCTGAGGGGACGAGTGCTGGACCATCAGGCTCGCCTCCAGATTTCCGCGCGAACCCATCGCCTCCGATATGTAATCGGGGGATACCCTCCAGCCGGAGAGCGCCCTCAGGACGGGGTAGACGAGCGACCAGAGCGCAACTGCGCACGACATCGGGAACCCAGGCAGGCAGATGACCGGCGTCCCGCCGACAGAGGCCGCCATCGCGGGCCGGCCCGGCTTCATGCGAACGTAGCGAAACAGCATCCTCCCAAGGGACGCGAATATGTCTGCGGAGTGGTCCCGACGCCCCTTTGCGGAGCCCGCGCTGACCAGGACCAGGCCGTACTCGGCGGATGCGCGCTCCACCGCCTCCGCGATGACGCGCGGCTCGTCCGGCAGTATCGGCCCCACGTCAAGAGGGTATCCCCAGGACGAGAATATCGACGACGCGTACGCCGAGTTGCTCTCGGCCACGAGCCCCGGCTCGAAGACGTCCCCCAAGAGCCACCGCTCCCCCGGAACGATCTCATTGCCGGTGGGGATGAACAGCGTCCTCGGCTTCGAGTAGACTGACACGCTCCCTATGCCGGCGCACAGGAACAGGGAGACGAGCGCGGGCGTCATCGGGTCGCCCTCGCAGGCCAGCATCTGGCCGTTCATGACGTCCTCGCCGACCGCCCTCACGTTGTCGCCCTGAGTCAGGCTTCGGAAAATTTTGAGCCCCTCGGGCGTCCCCCCGCGGGCCGGTTCAAGCGACGTGTCCTCGACCATCACGACGGAGTCCGCGCCGTTTACCGGCATCCCCGTGTTCACCCACGAATATTTTTCGCGCCCGAGCGTTACCGGCGTTGCGGGGGAGGCGCCCGCAGTGTCGCGGGAGGCGACGGCGTATCCGTCGACCGCGGACGCCGTGTAGTGCGGCACGTTCCTCAAGGAGAAGACGTCGGACGCGAGCACGAACCCGAGCGCGTCGCCGGGCCTCATCTCCTCGGTCCGGCGGGCGTCTCCGAACTCGTCCATCAGCAGCCTCAGGGCGTCGCTCAGAGAAACGTGCTCAGGGTAACCGGCCCTCACCACAGCCACACCTCCGCCGTCTCGCCCGCCCTCAAGGTCTCTGTATCCGGGCGCAGCCTTATAAATCCGTCGGCGCCCATCATGGCGGATATGTATCCTGACTTCGCCGCGAGCGGGCGCACCCCTCCGTCCTCGAGCCGCGCCGGTATGAACTCGTCCGGCCCAGTGCGCCCCTGCACGTCCGACGCCAGCGGGAGTTTTACGTATTTCCCAGCTCCCCCGCCTCCGCCGCACATCGCGTCGAGCAGGGGGAGCACGACGAAGACCGTGGAGACGACGCAGGAGAGCGGGTGCCCAGGCAGGCCGATCATCAACTTTCCATCCTTTACAGAGCCCCCGATGAGCGTTGGCTTCCCCGGCGTCATGTTTATCCCGCGGATCAGAAGCCCTGGGTCTCCGACGGACTCGATCAGGCGGGCTGTGTTGTCCCGCGCCCCGACTGACGAGCCGCCGGAGATGATGACGACGTCGCACTCTGCCATCGCCTCATGCGCTCTGGCCTCGAGCGCTGGCCAGTCGTCCGGCGCTATGCCGTACGATTTCGACGCCTCTCCGTATTTTTTCAAAATCGATTGAACGATATATGTATCGGCGTCCCTTATCGCACCGGCCGGGACTGACCGCGCATCGGCGGGGACTACCTCGTCCCCGGTGGATATCACGCCAATCCTCATGTCCATTACCTCGACCTCGGAAATTCCAAGCGCGCAGAGCAGCCCCGGCGCGGAGCAGCCGATCACGTCTCCCCGCCTTATCAGGACGTCCGAGCGCTTTATCTCCTCCGATTCGAGCGCTAAGTTCTCGCCGCGCTGGACTGACGCTCTAACCTCGACCCATCCATCCGACGAGGCGGCGTTCTCGGTCATCACGACAGCGTCGGCCCCCTCCGGCATCATCCCGCCGGTCGGTATGAGGGCGGCCTCGTCGGGAGCTATGCAAAACGGCGGAGCAGCCCCCATGACGACCTCGCCGGCAAATTTTAAAAAAGCCGGAGAGCTCTCGGACGCGCCGGTCGTAGCCGCGTGGCATACGGCGTAACCATCCCGCAGGCTCCGCGTGAACGGCGGGTACGGCTCGGGGGCCGCTATATCAGCCGACGAGCGCCTGAGGAGGGCGTCTGAAACTCCAACCGTGCGGCGCCTCACGTTCCACGGAAACGACAGCCCCTCCGCCGCAAGGCGCAGGCAGTCGTCTATCGATCTCGCCTCCTGAATGAAACCTGACATCGCTAACACTCCAATAGGGCGGAGGACCGTGGGCGCCGCCCACGCCCGCCGGGGGACCAGTCCCCCGGACCCCCGTT
>JAISRP010000068.1 GCA_031273585.1 Synergistaceae bacterium | reverse complement strand
AGATGACGGATTCGTGGTAATCCGCGCCGACCTGTTTTATCGCCTCCTCGCGGGATGGCTTCACCGCGTCGCGGAATTTTTCGAGCTCGGAGTCCTGGAGTGCCGATATCTTCAGGCCGTTTTCCTTGAAGAAATTTGTCCACTCGTCGTTCTTTTTGGACAGCTGTTCCCTGTACGCCTGGGTGGCCGCCTTTGCCGACTCGTCCCAGGCGGTCCTCACGTCCTCCGGCAGGTTCTGGTACCACGACTCGTTCGCGTAGACGAGGAAAAATTCGTAGAGGTGTCCCGTCAGAGCGAGCTCGCTGCAGACTTCGTAAAGACGTGCCGCCATGACATTTTCGAGCGGATTTTCGGTTCCGTCGATGACGCCCTGCTGGAGCGACGTGAAGAGCTCCCCGAAGGATATCGGGGTGGGGTTGGTCTCCAGCAGCTTGAAAGCGCTGATGTGGATCGGGTTGGGCTGGACCCTGAACTTCAGGCCCTTTATCGAGTCGATGCCGGTTATGGGCTTTTTGACCGTGAGCAGGTGGCGGAAGCCCACGTCCCAGAACGACACGATGCGAATCCCGGTGTCCTCGATAGCTTTTTTCCTTATGATCTCGCCGACGTTGCCGTCGATGATGCGATAGGCCAGCTCCGTGTGGGGGTACGGGATCAGGAAGAGGTTGCTCAGGGGGAGCCCTGCCTTGGAAAATCCGGAGAACGACGAGAGCGACATCATCGCTATCTGGAGGTCGTTGTTCTGCACCAGGTTTATCGCGCCCTCGTAGGTCTTCGCCAACTGGTCGTCCCAGAAGAGGCGCACCGTCACCTTGTCCCCGGCGCGCTTTTCGAGCTCCTCCGCGAACTTCTGCGTCGCCACCACTATCGGCTGATCCGGCACCGATTTGGGGTTGTTCGGGGCCTGGATTTTGACGTCGATCTTATCCGCCGCCAGGGAGGCCGCCGGATGGAGCAGGCCCAGGGCCGTCAGGGCGGCGAACGCCAGAAATGCCGCTAACTTCAATTTTTTCACGATAATTCCTCCTCACGTTGTTTTGATGACGATAATTCTGCCGCACGAGCCGTATTTTATATATCGCGAGTCCCAGCCCCCTCTCCCGTTATACGGTTTTAACGCGCCAGATGGACTATAAACAGGCTGATGGCCGGGAAATAGGCTATCAGGATGAGAGCCGCGATCATTGCCGCCAGAAACGGCGCCGCCCCGCGCGCTATCTGCTGCATCGGCATGGAGAAGAGCGACGAGGCGAGAAACAGATTAGTGGCCATTGGCGGGGTGACGAAGCCCACGGCGAGCGCCACCGTCACCACTATGCCGAAGTGAACCGCGTCGACGCCCAGGGGTTGAACGACCGACAGCAGCAGGGGGGAGAAGATCAGGTTTGCCGACGTGGCGTCGAGCAGCATGCCGATGATCAGGAGAAAGATCAGCATTATGAGCATTATCACATGCTGGTTTGACGACACAAGGGCCAGGGCGTCGCTGATCCGGGCCGGCAGCATCGTTATGGACACGAGGTAGGAGAGCGATGTGGCAAATCCCAGGATGAGAAACGATGCGCCGAACAGGGAGGCGTTATCGGATAAGATCTTGAACAGGGTGGGTATGGTGAGCTCCCTGTAGATAAAAAAACCGACGAACAGGCTGTAGACGGTCCCGACCACGGCCGCCTCGGTCGGCGTGAATATCCCGCCGTAGATGCCGCCCAATATTATGACAGGCATGAAGACCGCCCACTTGGCCTCCCACCCGGAGCGCAGCACGGCCTCGAGGCGGACCCTCTCCCCCGATCCGACGTAGTTCCTCCTGCGCCCGATGATGAACGCAGTAAGCATCAGAAGCGCTCCGACGAGGATCCCAGGGCCGATGCCGGCCAGGAAGAGGTCCCCTATGGAGGTCATTGTGCCCACCCCATAGATGACGAGCGGGATGCTGGGCGGAATTATGACGCCAAGTCCGCCAGCCGTCGTGACGAGCCCAACGGAGAACTCGCGCCCGTAGTTAGCCCTGAGCATGGCGGGGACCATTATGATGCCTATGCCGGCGAGGGTCGCCGGCGCCGAGCCGGATATCGCCCCGAAGAACATGCAGGCTGTGATCGTCACTATAGCGAGCCCTGACGTCATGTTTCCCACGATCGTGTTGGCGAACGCGACGAGGCGCTTTGACAGCCCCCCGCCGTCCATTATGGAGCCGGTCAGCATGAAGAACGGCACCGCCATAAGGGGAAACGAATTCATCGCCGAGTACATGTTCTGATGAATGAACGAATAGCCGGAGACGGGGTAAATCTGCATGAAAATAATTATGGCCGCCCCTATGGCTATGCCGACCGGCAGGCTCAGGAACAGGAAAAATATGAAAAGACAGCTTAGAGTCAGTGCGTCCATCGGAAGACCGCCTTAAATTTTTTTGAGGTCCCTGTATTCGCGTAACAATTTAACAGTGTCCTGAATCAGCCGGACTGCCATGAGCCAAAACGCGAGGCACATCCCGGCGATGACGGCCCAGCGCGGAATGTTGGTCGCCACTCCCACGTGCCCCGCGTCCCTGGCCATGACCGTCATTTTAAACGCCCCGTGGACGATGAAGAGGCAGAAACCGAAAAAAACCGCGTTGCATATTATTTCGAGTACCTTCCGCTGTCCCCTGGACAGGAACAGCTCAATCACGGTGACGCGCAGATGGCGCCTTTCCTGAACGGCGATGACGCTCCCGAAGTAGGTGAGCCATATCAGGCCGAATATGGACAGCTCCTCGGCCCAGCTTATGGACATGTTCAGGACGTAACGCGAGAAGATCGACAGGGAGAGGACGGCTAATATGATCAGTGTGAGGGCCGCGCATATTATCCTCTCCGCGTTGTCCAGGCACCATTTGAGGTCTCTCACGGCGATCACCCCTATCCTCTGTTGTGAGGCTCTGCCCAGGCCGACTCGTCCGGGCCCTTGGGCGTTATGCGGAATACGTTGCCCGGGTCGCAGCAGAGGTGATAGTGCGCCTTTATCGCGCCAAAGTGAGTGTTCTCCCCGAACGCCGGCATCTGATAGAGTTCCCTGGCGTAACCGTAGAGGTTCGGGAAATCTCGGAGCCGCTTCTTGTTCACCCTGAAAGCGTTGTAGTACGCGGCGTCGAACCTGGCCAACGTCACATAAAGCCTCACGTCCGAGTCGGTCAGTCTGTCGCCGAAGAGGAACCTTCCGAGGGACAGCCTGTGTTCGAACTCCTCCAGCCTGCCAAACACGAGGTCGTAGGCCTCCTCGTAGGCCTCCTGGCTCCTGGCGAAACCTGCCTTGTAGACCCCGTTGTTGACGTCGTGAAATATAACGTCGTTCAACGCCTTTATGTCGTCGCGGATGTCCTCAGGTAGGAGGTCCGGCGCGTTCGGTCCGTGGTATGCGCGCCACTCCGTCTCCCAGTAGTAGGTCATGTTGAAGTAGTCGTTGTTGACGACCTTGCCGGTCGCGATCTCTATCACGGCTGGCACAGTGAAGCGTCCGTCGTAATCCGGGTCAGCCCTCAGGTACGCCTCGCTCAAATTTTTTATCTTGAGAACCGGGTCCGCGCCGTCCTCGTCGAGCGTGAAGGCCCAGTCGCTGCGCTCGCTCTCCGGACGAATGGGATCGACCGTTCCGACGCTGATGGCGTCCTCAATGCCCAGCAGGCTGCGGACGATCATCTGTCTGTTGGCCCACGGGCACGCCTGACACCAGATCAGCCTGTACCGCCCGGGTTCGACCGGCAGATCCCCAGCTCCGCCGCCGAAGGGGGTGACGAACCTGTTCCTCTGCCTCACAAATGCGCCGCCCGACGAGATCTCCGACTTGAACCACGTTTTGTACGTCATGTTAAAAATTCCCCCTGTCGTGAGGTTCGTTCCAGCCGGAGAGGTCGGGCCCCTTCGCAAGGCGTCCGTAGGGATTTTTTGCGTGAGAGCCCAGCTCGTAACCGCGCTTGATTGCGTCGAAATCCGTCGTGTCGCCGAACCCAGGGGTTTGGTAGAGATCTCTCGCGTAGTTCCAGAGGTTAGGAAAGTCGGCGATCTGGTTCCTGTTTGTCTTGAAGACGAGGTAATACGAGACGTCAAAGCGCGCTAACGTGACGTAGAGCCTGATGTCAGAATCGGTCAGACGGTCGCCGAAAAGATATCGGCCGGCGGCGAGGCGTTCTTCCAGGATGTCGAGCCTGTTGAAAAGCACGTCGTAGGCATCCTCGTACTCGCCCTGAGTCTGAGCGAATCCTGCCCTGTACACCGCGTTGTTCACCTCGTGATATAGCGTGTCGTTGAGCTTGTCTATCTCCTCTCGCAGGTCCAGGGGGTACAGATCCGGCGCCCCATGTTTGTGAAACGGGGCCCATGCCGTCTCAAGATAATTGGAGAGCCTGAAATAATCGTTATTTACGACACAACCGGTCCTTATATTGACGACGGCCGGCACCGTGGCCCTTCCCCTGTAATCGGGGTCGGATTTTAAGTACGCCTCCGAGAGGTAACGGATGCCCAAAACGGGGTCCACGCCCCCTGGATCGAGGGAAAATTCCCATCCTTGCGGAGTCCTGACCGGGTTTGCCTTGCCTATGCTTATCACGCCATCCAGCCCTAG
>JAISRP010000336.1 GCA_031273585.1 Synergistaceae bacterium | reverse complement strand
TTATTATTATTTTTTTTCGTCGTGTTCATATTTTCGTCGTTCATCTTATTTTGCTTGCGCTTACCGTTCCCGGTATTTCGCGCCCGCCGGACACCCCTGGCAGACCGCTTGTCCGTCCCGATGCGGCCCTGACCCGGCCCAGCCTCTGCCAGGCCCTGAACCTGCGAACCCTGCCTGAGGCCCAGTCCTTGATGTCGTCGAAGACCAGATACAGGACGGGTATTACGAGCAGCGTCAGCATCGTGTAGGTGAAGAGCCCTCCGATTACGGCCACCGACATGGGCTGGCGCGTCTCCCCGCCCTCCGAGAGGGCCAGGGCCACGGGGAGGTTGCCCACCATCGTGGAGACAGTCGTCATCAATATGGCCCGCAGCCTCATCGGACCCGCCTCCACTACCGCCTCGACCTTGCTCATGCCCCTCGCGCGAAGCTGGTTTATGAAGTCGACCAGGAGTATCGCGTTGTTCACGACGACGCCGACTAGCAGGATTACGCCCATGAAGCTCATGACGCTCAGGCGGATCCCCATGGCGTAGAGCAGCCCGAACGAGCCCGCGGTCATGAGCGGAAGCGAGAACATGACGGTGAAGGGGTGGAGGAACGACTCGAACTGTATCGCCATTACGATGTATACGAGCAGTATCGCAAACACCAGGGCGATCGACATGTAGTGGAAGCTCTCCTTCATGTTCTCAGAGTCTCCGGAGGGGGACATGCTGTAGGTACCGTCCTGCGGGGCATACTTGCGGAATACCTCCTCCATTATGGCGATGCCGTCCCCCGGGGATATCCCGTCCACGTTTGCGCCGATCTGAAGCGAACGCTGCCTGTTGAAACGATTTATCACGTTCGGCGCGTTAGCGATGTAGCCCGTGACGAGCCCGTCGGCGCGGATGACCTGGCCCCCCTGGGTCCGCACGAGCGTGTTGTAGATCTTCTCCGGGTCGTCCCTCAGGTCCCTCTCGGCCCTTATGCGGATGTCGTAGCGGTATCCGCCCTCGTTGAACGATCCGCTCTTCGTGCCGCCGAACCATGCGTTGAGCTCGTCGGAGAGGTCCCTGATGTTGACCCCCAGGTCGTCGGCCAGCGCGCGGTTCAGCTCGAGATTTATGCGAGGCTTGTTCATCTGGAGGTCCGTCGTTATATCGACGAGCCCCCGGTTGTCAGCGGCCAAATCGGCCTTTATCTGGTCCCCTATCTCGGCCAGTGACTCGCTGGTCGGTCCCTGTATGATGAGAGTTATGTCGGAACCGCCCCAGTTGCCCATCTTTATGTCCACGTCGCGGAACGCCTGCAGCTTGCGCCTGAGATCCCCCATGACCTCGGACGCGCTCTCGCGGCGTTTTTTGTCTATCAGCTCCACCGTGAGGCTGCCCTTGTAGACCTCCTCGCCGGCGCCGCTCCCGGCGACGCCGTAAGTGTAGGCGACCCTCGGGTCGGACCTGATCACGTCTATCATCTCGCCCATCACCCTCTCGGTGACCTCCAGCGACGAGTCGGCCGGCAGCTCCATCTGCACGCGAAGCCGGCCCTGATCCTCATTGGGGAAGAACTCCGATCCGAGCGACGACGCAAACCACACCCCGGCCCCGAAGAGGAGGAGCGCGGTCAAAATGACTGTAAAGCGATGCTTCACCGAAAATCCCAGCAAAACCCTGTACGCCCGCTCTAGCCACATAAACGGCGCTTCCAGCGCCGCCTGGACGAAGCCGCGGCGCTCGCGCCCGAGCAGGCGCGAGCACAGAAACGGGGTGAGAGTGAGGGAGAGCAGCAGGGACACGGATATCGTCATGGCCACCGTGACCCCGAACGCGCTGAAGAACCGCCCCATCAGGCTGCCCATGAACGCCACCGGTATGAAAACCGCGAGCGTAGTGGCGGCGCCCGCCATGACGGCGAACCCTACCTCGCCCGCGCCGTCGGCAGCGGCGTTCATCGGCCCCTTGCCGAGGGACCTGTGGCGCGATATGTTCTCCATGACGACGCTCGTGGCGTCGACCACCATGCCCACCGCGAGCGACGCTCCCATCATGGACATGTTGTTTATCGTGATGCCCATCCAGTAGAGCACCGACAGGCTTCCGAGGAGACAGACCGGTATCGTTATGACCGCCACAGCCGTGGCCCGCAGCGTCCTGAGGAATATGAACATGATGACCGACGTGAGGCATATGGACAGCAGTATGTCGCCGAAAACGCCGTTCATAGATCTCATTATAAATTCAGACGTGTCCTGCACGATCTCGAGCGTCGTGCCCCTGGGTGCCGTGTCGTTCAGCTCCGCGACGCGGCGTCTGACCTCCTGGGCCAGGGCGACCTCGTTCGCCCCCTTCTGCTTCCTCACCTGCACCATGATAGTCGGGTCGCCGTCGTAGAGCGACTCGCTGCGCTTGTCGGCGAAGTCGTCCTCTATGCGGGCTACGTCGCGCAGGCGGATCACCGCCCCGTTGCGATAGGCGACCGGCACGTAGGAGAGCTCGGCCACCGAGCGGTACTCGCCCTCGAGCCGGATCCCATACTCCCTCGTGCCAGTCTCGATGCGGCCCGCCGGGAGCTCGACGTGCCTGTTGTAAACCGCGTCCTTTATGTCCTTCGTCGTGAGCCCGAACGCCTCGAGGCTGTCGGTGTTGAGCCAGATTCGGATCTCCCTGTCGCGGAACCCGGCCAGCTGGACGCCGCCGACCCCCTTTATGGTCTGCAGGCGCTCGGTCAGGATGTTGTCCACGTACCTCACGAGGGATTTTCTGTCCGTGCGCCCGTCGTTGCGGACCGCGATGTTCATGATCGGGAAGTTGGCCGGGTCGAACTTGTCGACCTGAGGATCGTCGCACTCGTCAGGGAGCTGCCCGGTCGCCATGCTGACCTTGCCTCGGACGTCGGCCGCCGCGAAGTCCACGTTTCTGTCGAGGTCGAACTCGACCACTATGACGGACCGACCCTCGTAGCTGCTGGAGGAGATGTTCTTGATGCCCTCTATGGTGTTTATCCTGGCCTCCAGAACGTCGGTCACGTCGTTGTCTATGATGGCGGGGCTCGCCCCCTCCATCGTCGTCCTGACCACGACTATCGGAAACTCGACGTTAGGCATTCGCTCGATGCCCATGTTCATGTAGGAGTAAGCCCCAAACACGAGAATCGCTATAGTCAGGATGAGAACCGTCACAGGGCGGCGCAGGGATACGTCAATGATCTTCATATTAAGCCATCCTTTAAATTTAGTATTTTTACAGACGACAAATCACGATTTGGATTTTGCCGAGGTAACTCCCTTATCAATATAAAATCATGCCCCTACTCGCGGTATGTGGAAATGTACAATAAGGGAATTATACGCCCAACCCGCGGGGACAAGACCGCGGGCGCCGCCCGCGCCCGCCGGGGGACCAGTCCCCCGGACCCCCGTTTCATTTGCTTGGGTCTTGAACTCAACCGGAAGTACGGAATTTTGCAGCCGCGGTTTGAATAATCGAAATCATACAATGCCTCACAATCAATAGTTGGTGATCAAGACTTCTGTACTCTCACCCTTAGCGGCGTTATAGCACGAATTGGAGTAGTCGTTGGATATTTGCGTGACGACATACTTCTTGCGCCAGTTAATAAGAATTTCATTGCGAACGTCCTTATGCGTTAGCACGTTTGAGAGCGCGAATCTTACGCCCTGCCTATGCAGTTTATCCAACAGCGCATAGAGAGCGGTTTCTTGCGTTTCTTTCCAATCTTTGAACCCACGGTTGCCATCGTTGTAACTCCCTGTTGTAATCAAATACGGCGGGTCGCAATAGACCATATCCTCATAGCCGAGAGATGAAAAGTCAAATCGCTCAAAATCGGTCGAAAGAAACTCTATGTTTCCCGCGTTTATTCGTTCGAGAAACGAAAGCAGACTATTGCGCATATTCTCGGAAAACTGGCTTCGGCTGCGCCCAAACGGGTTGTTATACTCAAGGTTGTTATTGAACCTGAACTGATAATTGAACGAATAGCAAGTCAACGTATAAAGGTCAATCGGGTCGCCTGTGCGGTTATAGTGATCGCGAAACGCGATAAAACCTTGCTCGTTCTCTTTTGACAAGCAGTATTCGCGGATATTGCTTTCAATCCTTGCGAGTATTTCCGATGAATCAGTCTGCTGAAACACGCGGAACATATCTATAATCTTAGTATTCAGGTCGTTGCACACAATACGCTCTGCATTGACATTTATTCCGACATTGCACCCACCGGCGAACAGGTCGACAAATGTGCCGATTTGTCGGGGGAATAACGGTAAAATCTGCGGTAGTAACTTATACTTTCCGCCGATGTAGTTTAACGGACTTTTGAGGTATTTCGTGCGTTTTGCCTGCGGCGCAGTATGCGACTTTGGCTGTGCGGGAAGCGATGCTGACGAGCGGGGAATATCCTTGTGAACATAAAAAATATATTCCCGCACGGTTTTGGTTTCGTCCGTGATTTTGCTTTTGTACTTGCGATATGGAATATCGTATCGTTTATAACTGCCCTCAACGCCGTGCCGCTTAAGAATACTCTCAATTTGTCCGGAAGTCATTAACCCGTCTGTGCTGTAACTCATTACGATATTTGAAAATTTCGCTTTGACTACTAAATCCTCGAATACATCAAGCACTTCCGACTTAACGCAGAATGCGGATTTCATATCATCGTATGGGCGCATACCGGTAACGCCGTGAATTTCGGGGTTATCGTAGCGAGATATGGTTTCAAGCAAGTGATAGTTCGGAGCATATTGACGTGCGTTGTATGGAGGGTCAATATAGAGAATATCACCCTCGATTTCACGGATAAGGGCATTTGCATCGGCATTATAGCTATGGTTTGCCCGCCCGTTGTCTATGACATCAAGCCTCGCCATTTCAAAGGCCCTCAAAGCGCGTTTATCCCAGTTTTTCAGATACGCGCCGTAGGTGCCTGTGGTATTTGAAATATACGGCACGCCCTCAATCAGCGAGGCGAGCAGATAGTAATATTCCTTCTCATCTATGAGTCCGGACTGTTTCCATTCTTCTATTGTATTGCGTATAAAGTCCACGCGGACGGCGTTGTGTCGCGAAATGTACTTGCGCTCACAGTGCTCGCTGGGGGCGTAGTTCTCCGTGACAAAAAAGAGGCAATGCTCGGTTATGTCAGTTTCTTCAAGAAACTTGAGGGGGTTATCTATACCAATTTTAGCGAGTTTATCAAACAGCGGTTTGGCGTTGTTCTCAATTGTCGCCTTCTGTATGACATACGAAAAATGAAGTATGTCGTTTGAGTGGACCTCATACCTCGGCTTAAAATATCTCGCCACGCTACCCGTGCCGGAGAATATGTCACAAAACACGCTCTCGCGACCTGAGGCGTTTTTGTTGATAACCGCTTCAATATCACCAAGCAACTGTGATTTACCGCCTATATAGCGCATATAAACCACCTCGCATCCATAAACATCCTTTTCATTATAACAGGATGATTACGCTCTTGTGTCACCGTGCTACTCGTGCCACACCGTGACTGACGGGTAGCCCCTCTTGGCGCGGCTTATGTGAAAGAATGGCTCGATCGTCCTTCTGAGGTCCGATATCCGTCTGGTCCGCAGCCATATCGAGGGCCTTTTCGCCCCCGCTTCGTCCGGCATCCAGAACTCGAACCCGCCGCTCTCGAAGAGGCCCGCCATCGTCCTTACGTCCTGGAGGGATGCCTCGATTTTTACCAGCGAGGCAAAGGGCGGCATGGTGAACTCCCGCCTCTCCCTCATCTCCTCGCGCCAGAATCTCCGCCAGTCGGGGCGCGAGTCGCCGAGTCCCCTCTGCCATTCTGCGCCGGGACGCCTCGTCTGGAGCAGGACGGTTCTGTTTTCGGGGGAGCGTCCGCGCCAGAGGGACTCCCATACGAGGCCGTAAGCCCGGGTCCTGGCGTCGTACTCCTGCGACCTCGCTTCACCGTCGGCGTCTATCCAGCCGATCATCCCGACGTTCATCGAGTCGCACAGCGACAGCGCGCCCCTGGTGCCTATCGCCAGCCCCGAGTGGGAGTCCAGCGCCGGGCTGCGCCCGATGTCCTCGTCCTCCAGCGATATCACCGGAACCGGCACGGTCATTGCCGACCTGGCAAGCGAGATGAGCGCCTCGAGACCCGGGCGCTTTGCGGAAAGGAGCATGCCGGAGCAGCCCGGGCAGACTTCCGGGACAGTCCCGCGCGCGCCGCAGGCCACGCAGGATGTCCTGCCCGCCGAGGCCTCCCACCTCATAGTGCCTCCGCAGATGCCGCATCGGATGGAGATGCCGCACTCGGAACAGATTATCTCCCCGGCGTAGCCCTTTCTGTCGAGGATCCATATCGCCCACGAGCCGCGCCCCAGCGCGGAGTCCGTCTCGCGCACGAGGGGCTCGCTCACGGCCAGTGCGTCGCAGACGCCCTTGACGGAGGGGGAGTACGCGAGCTTCATGTCGACTAAGATTACATTTCTCCTGGCTGCGTCGGCACGGACGCCCCTGAAGTCCTCGGACTCCATCCTCATGTACGCCCTGGAGGACGGCATCCTGCCGCCGAGGACCAGGGACGCTCCCTCCAGCAGCGCGCGCTTCGCCAGAAGACTGCGGACGTTGTAAATCGGGGGGCGCATGGTGCGCCATATATTGTTGCTCTCGTCCTCGACGATGATGCGGGACACGTTCCTCAGAGGGGCCATAGCCGAGCTCTGCGCGCCGACGACCACCCTTATGCCGTCCTCGGACGCGAGGCGGAGCCATGCCCGCCACTCGGCCTTGGCCCCGCTCCTCGGATACAGGAGCGCCTGACGCTCCACGCCAAGCGGGAGCGCCCCGGACCTGCCCAGAAAATCCCAGAACGCCGCTGCTGCCGAGTGGAGGGGAAACGACACGACCGTGGCCCCTCCGTCCGATATCATCCGGGCGTATCGCTCGAATCTGGCGTCGTCGGTTGGGTCGTATACGAACGAGACGTCGCCGCGTCCCGATTGTCCGTGTGCATCGCGGTTATCGCGTGATGATGGCGGAGGGGAGGCGAGTTCCTCGCCGGACAGGA
>JAISRP010000323.1 GCA_031273585.1 Synergistaceae bacterium | reverse complement strand
TCCCGGGACAGTTCTCGCCAGAGTACGTCGTTCAACCTGCCGGCGCCGGATCGCAGCTCGAAAATTTCCCTAGCCGCGCCGTCGTACTGTCCGTTCGTATCGGCGGACAGCATCTGAAGGACGAGCCCCCCCTTAGTCCAGACGTTACACGCCCCGAGCCCCAGCTGTTTTGCGGCGTCCCTGAAACCGTCCAGGCCAGGGTCCGGGACGAAGAACTCCATGTCGGAGTCGAGCCCCCACCGCATCCCCAGCTCCATCATCGACTTGATCAGCTTCATCTGAGCCCCGGTGAAGGAGAGAAATCCGACCCAATACATGACGCCGCCGTCAAGGCAATCGGGCCGGGTCCCCTCCACCGCCTCCCTCGTCAGGGCGGGCATCTGAGAGTTATCCGCTAGCCCGTTCTCCTCGAGGTACGCCAGATAGTCCGTGTAGATCCCGTACAACAGCTCCCTGGGCTGTATTCTGCCGCCCGATTCCGGGGTCCCGTCGTACAGGAGCCTGTCCGGCTCGACATCCTCGAGCAGGAGCTCCCTGATGGCGGAGGCCAGCACGTCCGGAAACCCGCGCCGCCTCACGCCGGGCGGCGCCGCAATCCCCCTGGCGTCCAGGTCGGCAAGGGATCCTCCGAGTATATACCGCAGGATCAGCCCGCTGTCCGGGAGGTCTATCCCCCTTCGCAGCGCATCCTTGGGGGCGAGCCGCCGGTACATCTCGGCCCAGCTCCAGACCTCGGGCCCCTCCCCGAACCAGCCGCAGCCATCCCGCAGCATGTCGCGGAGAATTTCCCCGTTCGCCATGGAGGGTATCATGTATACCCTCCTGTCCCGGACGGACGAGCGGGCCCTCTCCCGCAGAATATTCCTCAGCTCTGATATTTTGGAGTAACGGTGAAGGGCGATCATGGAGTCGGCATGAGATGCAGCGGCCCCGCGCGCGCACAACACGGGGCCCGGCCGTTCAGGCCTCGGCGATGAAGGGGTTGCTCAGGGTCCCTATGCCGTCGATTTCGACATCCACCCTGTCGCCGGGCAGGACGCGGCCTATGCCCTCGGGCGTACCGGTCGCGATTATGTCCCCCGGCTCGAGCGCGGCGAACCTGCTGATGTGTGATATTATCCTGGAGACCGGGAATATCATATTCCTAAATTCGTCCTGCTGTACCACGTTCCCGTTAAGCCTCGTCGTGATGCGGGCCGTTTTCGGCATGGATTCCGTTACGAGGACGCACGGCCCGAACGGCGCGAACGTGTCGAACCCCTTCGCCCTCGTCCACTGTCCGTCCTTGACCTGGATCTCGCGCGCGGTCACGTCGTTGAAGCAGGAGTAGCCCTTGACGCACATGAGCGCCTCGTCCTCCGAGACCCTCCGGCACTTGTGACCGATCACGACCGCGAGCTCCCCCTCGTAATCTATCCTCCCGGCCCACTCCGGTATCCTGATCGGATCCCCGTTGCCTGCCAGCGCCGTGAGCGGCTTCATGAATATGATCGGTTCAGTCGGCAGCTCGCTGTCCAGCTCCCTGACGTGCCCGGCATAATTTCGCCCCACGCACCATATCTTGGTCGGGGTGAAGGGCGGCAGAAATTTGATCATGTCGGCGGGGTAGCTCATCCTCATCCCCGAAAATCCCCCGAACAGATCCCCCTCCACTATGTCCACCATGTTGCCCCTGACAGTTCCGCTGTAGGTCCTGCCGTCCACGGAAAACCTGCAAAAACGCTGCGGTTCGTCGCTCTTCAATGTCGTCCCCCCGTCCCGGTCAAAATTTTGCGAACGCCCTCTCGATGCGGGCGAGTCCTTCCTCCAGCTGCGACCTCGGGCAGCCCACGTTCAGCCTGGCAAAGCCATCCCCCATCGTCCCGAAGTTCGTCCCGGGGTTCAGTGCGACACCAGCATCCTCCACAAGGACGCGCTGCAGCTCGTCGTTGTGAAATCCGTAATCCCTGAAGTCCAGCCAGAAGATGAACGTGCCCTCCGGGTGCTTCAGCTTCACCCGCGGCATCCGTTCCGCGAGGAACGTCTCGACTGACGCGCGGTTTCCCTCCAGATACGCCATTGCCGCATCGAGCCAGGGCGCGCCGCTCGTGTACGCCGCCTCCAGAGCGGAGAGCGCCAGCATGTTGATGTCGGCGATGTGCATCGAACCCAGGGTCCGCCTCATCCTCTCCGACACATGAGTGTCCTGGGCGATCCACGCGGATGCGTGCAGGCCCGCTATGTTGAACGTCTTGCTCGGAGCCGCCAGCGTCAGCAGGAACGGAGGCAAGTCTCCCGACACGGTAGCAAGCGGCGTGTGGGACGCGTCGCTGTACACGAGGTCCTGATGAATCTCGTCGTCGATGATCATGATGCCTCGCGATACGCAGATATCCGCCAGCCTCGCCAGTTCCTCCCCGCTCCACACCCTGGCAACTGGATTGTGCGGGCTGCACAGTATCAGCGCCCTCGCGTTCCCGTTCGACCCAATCACTCGCTCGAGATTGTCGAAGTCCATCTCGAACCTGT
>JAISRP010000125.1 GCA_031273585.1 Synergistaceae bacterium | reverse complement strand
AAAACTTCCATCCGTTCAACATGCCGTTTGAATGCTGCGAAAATCCTCGCTGCGATGCCACTGCCTGCCAGTCGGGCGTGATGGCGGGGATGATTACCCGGTCGCCGGGCTTGAAATCCTTCACGAGCGAGCCGACTTCAACGACCTCGCCGACGCCCTCGTGCCCCAGTATCAGGTTGTGCCTGTCGCCAATCGCTCCCTCCCAGACCGTGTGGACGTCAGAAGTACATGGCGAGACGGCGAGCGGACGCACGATGGCGTCCAGAGGCCCCGCAACAGGCGCTTCTTTTTCCACCCAGCCCACCTTGTTCAGCCCTAACATCGCAAATCCCTTCATCACTCATTCCTCCTCTTTTATTTGTAACCGTCAAATAACTACGCACCCCCTGCATAGCCGGGGGCTTGTTTTTTGTGAACCGCTAAAGCGGCTATCGACCTCGTTTTCAGCCTTCTCGAACAGCATCCCCTGACGAATATTTGCAACTTAGTATTATTATTCACTAACTTATGGCATATATTTTGTCATTTCTCTATCTTCGTAATTGAATTTTTCTAGGAAGATAATATCACCCAATGCCCGAAAAGTCCACCGCTGGATGTATCTTCCCCGTAAGTCGTCTGAGAAAATGTCCGCGCAGGACATGAGCGAGCGATATTGACCAGGGACGAGTTAAAACGCGTGAAGATGTTGGAGCGAGTGATTGGCGACGGTCGGTAATAATTTTAGGGGATCACGAATTTCCTGAAATAACGGACAGGGCATAGGGGCTCGCCCTCGAACTTTTGAGGCCGGGTTTCCCCGCGCCTTCCGCGCGTCGTGCCGCGAAATTATGGCCTCTCCCCGATAATCCGTCATATCTTCGAGACAACTTGATAGTCATATTCGGGAATTTGGGTATAATACTGACAGATCGTGAAATAATTATTATAATAGCCTCGTTAATCACAACAGCCTGAAATAAAGAAATGCGAGGAATCAGACAAAAGAAGCCGCAACACGGGCTCAAATCCGCGGACAAGCCGACGAGGTTCATGGCCGAACCTTTGCGGTGAAGTCTTCGGACGGGGGTGCAGCGGACAAATCAGTTTGGGGAGGCGAATGCATCAAATGGAAGTTAAGGCGCAGAGACCAGACAACAGCGGCAAGGCGCGGAGTCCGGAGGAGAACCGCGGGGGACCGCAGGCAGGATCAGGGCCCGTTGCGGAGGAGAAGAAGAGGAAAGTCGGCATCACCGAGACCGGATTCAGGGACGCGCACCAGTCGATAATGGCCACCCGCCTGCGCACGTCCGACATGCTCCCGATCTGCGAGGCGGTCGACGAGGTCGGTTATCACTCGCTGGAGATGTGGGGGGGGGCGACGTTCGACACCGCCATGAGGTTCCTCGACGAGGACCCGTGGGAGCGCCTGAGGGAGATACGCAAGCGCATCAAGAAGACGAAGCTCCAGATGCTCCTGCGCGGCCAGAACCTCCTTGGCTACCGCCACTACGCGGACGACGTCGTCCGCGAGTTCGTGAAGCGCATGATAGGCAACGGCATCGACATAGTCAGGATATTCGACGCCTTGAACGATCTCAGGAACACCGAGGTCGCAGCGGACCAGGTCAAGCGCGAGGGCGGCCACCTTCAGCTCGCGATCTCGTACACCATATCGCCAGTGCACACTCTAGACCTCTTTGCCAAGCAGGCGCGCGACATGGCTGACATGGGCGCGGACTCCATATGCATCAAGGACATGGCGGGGCTGCTCACCCCGGTGTCGGCCAACTCGCTCGTGAGGGCGATAAAGTCGAAGGTCGACCTGCCGGTGCAGATTCACAGCCACTACACGACAGGGCTCGCCGCAATGGCGTACCTCGACGGCCTGGAGGCTGGAGCCGACGTCTGCGACTGCGCCATATCCCCGTTTGCAATGGGCACGAGCCAGCCGGCGACCGAGACCATCGTTGCGGCCCTGGCAGGCGGCCCGCTCGACACGGGCCTGTCGCTCGAAAAACTTCTGCCGGTGGCCAACCACTTCGAGACCCTCAAGAAAAAGTACAGCAACATAATAATGGGCGTGTCCGGGGTCGACATCAACATCCTCCTGTACCAGATACCGGGCGGGATGTACTCCAACCTCCAGAGCCAGCTCAAGGAGGGCAACGCCCTTCACAAGCTGAAGGACGTTCTGGAGGAGGTCCCCCGCGTCCGGCACGAGATGGGCTATCCGCCGCTCGTGACGCCCACCAGCCAGATAGTCGGCACTCAGGCCGCGATGAACGTCCTCGTGGGCGAACGCTGGAAAATAATCCCCAAGGAGGTCCGTCAGTACTTCCTCGGATACTACGGGCGCACCCCGGCGCCCGTCGATCCGGAGATACAGAAGAAGGCGATCGAGGGCGAGGAGCCCATCACCTGCAGGCCCGGCGAGAAGATAAAGGCCGAGCTCGAAAATCTGCGGGTCGAGGCCGGCGAGTGGGCGACCCAGCCGGAGGACATCCTGTCATACGCCATGTTCCCACAGGTTGCGGCCGAGTTTCTGAGGAAGAAGTTCGCGAGGACGACCATGGTGAACGTCGGACTCGACGCCCCCATAGAAGAAGGTTCGTACCCTGTATAATAAACTTATGTAAAGAGCAGGAATGGGAAGGATAAGATTATTTCCGAGAAAAAGGGGTTGTTACTGTGAGCGACATTAAAGAACTGGTCGAAAACAAGGAACTGCTCGGCAAAATTACCACGGCGGAGGATGCGGCTCGCCTCGTCAAGCGCGATATGATGCTCGGCTGCAGCGGATTTACGCCGTCCGGCTATCCCAAGGTCGTCCCGACCGCCCTGGCCAGGAGGGCCGAGGCGGAGGGGCCGATACCGGTGGGCATCTGGACCGGCGCGTCCACCGGGCCCGAACTGGACGGAGAGCTCGCCCGCACTGGCTGCATAAGCCGGAGATTCCCCTATCAGACGAACGAGGAGATCCGCAAGGGGATCAACTCGGGGGAGATTCAATTCGCGGATATCCACCTCTCCCACTGCGCCCAGAACATAAGATACGGCTTTTACGGCAAGATCGACATCGCCATAATCGAAGCGCTCCGGATAACTCCCGAGGGGGGGATAGTGCCCACGTCCTCCGTCGGGAACTCCAACGCCTTCGTCGAGGTGGCCGACAAGGTGATCGTCGAGATAAACACCGAACAGCCCAAGGGGCTCGACGGCATACACGACATATATTCGCCGGAAAACCCGCCTCACAGGAAGCCGATTCCGATAACTAACGTACATGACAGGATAGGCGTGCCTTATATACCGTGCCCGCCCGGCAAAATCGTCGCCATAGTGCCCTCGGACGTCAAGGACTCGCAGAGGCCGCTAGCCCCGTCCGACGAGATCAGCAGCAAGATGGCGTCGAACCTGATAGACTTCCTGAGCGTCGAGGCCAACGCCGGCAAGCTGCCGAAGGGGCTTCTCCCCCTCCAGTCCGGGGTCGGCAACATAGCTAACGCGGTGCTCGAGGGGCTGGCCGCGTGGCCGACCGACGGGCTCACAGTCTACACGGAGGTCATACAGGACTCCGTCTTCGAGCTGCTGGATTCCGGAAAAATAGCGTTTGCGTCAAGCACCGCGCTCACCCCGAGTCCCGACGGCGCCGCGAAATATTATCCGCGCCTCGGCGACTTCAAGGATCGCATCGTGCTCCGCCCGCAGGAGATAAGCAACAACCCGGAGGTAATCAGACGCCTCGGCCTCATCGCGATGAACACCGCGGTGGAGGTTGACATCTACGGGCACGTCAACTCGACGATGGCCGGCGGGACCAAGATGTTAAACGGCATAGGCGGCTCCGGCGACTTCGCCCGTAACGCGTACCTCACGGTGTTCCTGTGTCCATCCACATCGGCCGGAGGGAAGATATCGAAGGTCGTTCCCTTCTGCTCGCACGTCGACCACACCGAGCACGACGTCGACATCATCGTGACGGAGTACGGCATAGCGGACCTGCGCGGGCTCTCCCCGAGGGAGAGGTCCGCCGAGATAATAGATCACTGCGCCCATCCCGACTACAGAGAGCTTCTCCGCGACTACAAACACCGCGCCGAGCTTGGCAAGGGGCACGAGCCTCACCTGCTGGGGGAGGCGTTCTCGTGGCACGAGAGGCTGAGACTGAGCGGAACGATGAAAAAATAGCAGCCCGAAGGCGCCCAAAGAGACCTCGGCCTTCTTTGACACGAGGGTTATTGGCGTGTCCCGTCGGGCCGAGTCTGCTGTGGATAAATATAAGGAGGTTTATGTGATATGGCTGACCGCACAATCGATCAACTCTGCGAGAAGCTTCTCGAACGTCGGGGGAGGGCGTCGCAGGGCGGTGGGGAACGTGCCATCGCAAAGCAGCACGAGAAGGGCAAGCTGACGGCGAGGGAGAGGATCGAGAAAATCCTCGACCCGGGCAGCTTTGTCGAGCTCGACGAACTGGTGGAGCACCGCTGCTCGAACTTCGGAATGGAGAAGACTGTGTTCCCGGGCGACGGAGTCGTCACGGGCTACGGCACGGTCGAGGGCCGCATAGTCTACGTCTTCAGCCAGGACTTCACTGTAATAGGAGGCTCTCTCGGCGAGGCCCACGCCAGGAAGATATGCAAGGTCCTCGACCTGGCGGTCCAGAACGGCGCGCCCTGCGTAGGCATCAACGACTCGGGCGGAGCTCGGATCCAGGAGGCGGTTGACGCCCTCTCCGGCTACGGCAATATATTCTTCCGCAACGTGAGGGCGTCAGGCGTTGTCCCCCAGCTCTCGGTCATAGCGGGCCCCTGCGCGGGCGGCGCAGTCTACAGCCCGGCCCTGACCGACTTCGTCTACATGGTGGACAAGATAGGGATCATGCACATAACCGG
>JAISRP010000088.1 GCA_031273585.1 Synergistaceae bacterium | reverse complement strand
ACTGGTGTAGAAATTACTACTCTGAAAAGATACATCTTTAGAAGCCTAAAGGGTAAAGATTGAAAACCTTTGCTGTCACAGCAACCGCCATCGGCAAAATTCCACGCGGTTTATTCAATCGGCTATACGAATTTCTGAACGACAGCAAGAACGCCGATTTAGAACATGGCATCTTGGAATGTGACGCTGCGCTTCTGCATTCATACTCCGCCCAATACGACGCGCTATTGGAACGCGGCATTGCCATATTGGGAACAACGGACGGCAAATCGTTCGGCAGGAACGAACTGCGCCGCATGGTGTATCCTCTGCGCGATTACAAGAGGGCATATATGCTGTTCATGAACAACTATGAGGCGCCGTTCACGAACAACCAGGCGGAACTCGACCTCCGTCCGGGCAAGACGAAGCAGAAAGTGTCCGGCTGCTTTCGTCCTTGGCGAGGCTTGGAGACGTTCGCTTCAATCGGCAGTTATTTTTTCTACCCTGAAAAAATCTTCCCGTAACCTCTTCTCCTCTGTTTTATCCATGCTCAAATCCTGCCACACTGTACTGTAACCTCTGTTCGGTTCGGTATGTTGGAGATTTGGGCGGGCGCGGGTCTGTGTACATATTTTTGTTTTCTGATATAATGTTCTGGTCATTTTCATTTCACACGTTACGCAGCTCTCTTGAAATGGGGGATCCCGATGGTATGCGCCTGCCCTGGTCACGTCGAGAAGGGGATTTTATTTTTTTTGCAGAGGTGTGTCACGGTTCTTGCACTCCTGGCTCTTCTGCCGCTTGGGGCCCTTGCTGCGGAACCCGGCGGGTATGTCGAGAGCGTGACGCCCAGCATGTGGGCGGTGAGGGACAACAACAGGGTCCTGCTCGAGGAGGGGTCTGAGGTGTATGAGTTCGACATCATCCAGACGAGCGAGACCGGGTCGGGGATTATACATTTCAAGGACGACTCCATACTCGAGATCGGGAGCGACTCAGAGATCGACCTGAGGCAGGTCGTCTTCTCGTCGAACAGGAGCCGGCTCAACGTGGGCGTAATGCAGGGCATGGCCCGCGTGATATCGGGCGGCATAATAAAGATCAATCCCAGATTCATGAAGCTGACGACGCCCAGGAGTTCCATAGGCATAAGGGGAACGACTGTGAGGATCGAGGAGACCCCCGAGATGGAGACCATAACCGGCGAGGATCTCGAGGAGGGTCACTTCATAACGGTCACGAACAACAGGACTTTCGAGGTGGGCAGCATCTCCGGCAGCGGCGGCTCCATCCAAACGGGCGGCGACAACAGCATGAGCACGTCCGGCATGGCACAGATGGGGCTCCCAAGCAGCGGCAGAAACGAGATGTCGATGAGCACCCCCTTGAGCGCCATAGGCTCGGAGGGCGGCTCGGACGGCGGCGGCGGCAGCTGCCGCGACAGCAACACAGTGGAGGGCAACAGACGCGACTAGCCCCCACGGGCGGCGCAGGGAGCACGGAAACGGGAAACGCCGGTTAAATCGTCCAAACGAAATTTTGTCGTTTGAGGATACAGAGCCGGTCAGGGTTTTAATCTTTACCCTTTAGGCCCCTAACGTTAAATCAGTCTTTCCCTAATACTCCCACTCGAAATCTGGGCCGCCGGCGTCCTTGATCATTCTTTTCATATCGTCGCATATCCGGTCTAGGTCCTCTATCGTGCGGCCTTCGCAGCGCGCCACCAGCACCGGCTGCGTGTTCGATGAGCGCAGGAGGCTCCAGCCGTTCTCGCGGATTATGCGAACTCCGTCCACAGTTATTGTCTCCATGCCGCGTGCAGCCTCCCGGACCCTCTCGACCACCCCGAACTTCAGGTCGTCTGGGCAGGCAAACCGCGTCTCGGCTGTCGAGGGGTATGACGGCATGGCGCCTATGAGGTCGGAGAGGCGTTCGTTCGTGTTGGAGAGTATCCTAAGCAGCCTGCCGGCGGCGTAGAAGGCGTCGTCGTAGCCGTAGTATTCGTCGGCGAAGAACATGTGTCCGGAGACCTCGCCGGAGAAGAGCGCGTTCTCATCCTTCATCTTGGCCTTGACCAGCGAATGTCCCGATTTCCACCACAGGGGGCGTCCGCCGAGGCGCGCGGCCTCGTCCGGCAGCATCATGGAGCTCTTCACCTCGACTATTACGACCGCCCCGGGGTTGCGCGGCAGGATCTCCTGCCAGAAGAGCAGCATGAGCTGGTCCCCGAAGATCATGTTTCCCCTGTCGTCGACCACGCCTATCCTGTCCGAGTCCCCGTCGAAGCCAATGCCGGCGTCCGCGCCGCTCTCAAGCACAGCGGATGTCAGTGCGGTCAGGTACTCGCGCTTCGTCGGGTCGGGGTGGTGATTCGGGAACCTGCCGTCGGGCTCGCTGAAGAGCTCAAGTACCTCGGCCCCAGCCCTGCGCAGGAACTTCGGGGCGAATATGCCGCCGGTCCCGTTGCCGGAGTCCAGAACGACCTTGAGCTTCCTGGGCCCCAGCTTGATCTTCGATACTAGCATGTCGATGTACCGGTCCGTTATGTCCTCGGATCTGACGCCGCCCCTCGACTGGGACGTCTCTGCCCTGCCCTCGGCTATGATCCTGTATATCTCCTGTATGTCGTCGCCCCATATCGTTGCCTTGCCGTGTGCGAGCTTCAGCCCGTTGAACTCGGGGGGGTTATGGCTTCCCGTCACCATCACTCCGCCGTCGACGCCGAAGTGGTGGAGGCTCCAGTAGAACGCGGGCGTAGCCGTGAGCCCGATGTCGATCACCGACACTCCGGCCCTGCCTAGGCCCTCGATGACGTCCGCCTTTATCCTGGGAGTCGAGAGCCTCGCGTCACCGCCGACCGTTACCGCAAATACCCCGAGGTCCGACAGGTACGTCCCGTAGGACTGACCGATCGCGCGGACCGTCTCGCTGCCGAGCTCGTCCTCCGCAATGCCCCGTATGTCGTACTCCCTGAAGATGTGCGCCGGAATTTGCAGCCGCTGATCGCTCATGGTCAACGCTCCTTCAATCGAAAAATTGAAAAAAATGGACCCCGTCCCCGCACATTATACATGCGACGGCGCCTTTTTGGGCCTGCCAGCCATCCAGAAGGGCAGCCAGTACATGAACACCAGCAGGGCGAGCGCCGCGAACGAGAGAGCCGTGAGCAGCCTGAATGTCCACGCGATGCCGATTATCGGCGTTGCGAGTCCGACCAGGAACGGCGTGACGAACCACCCCAGGTCGTACAGCGAGAGCAGCACGGCGGTCCCCTTGGGTATCAGACTCTGGGGGAGGGTGTCGCTCACCATCGAGATCATCATGGGGAACCCGGCCCCTATGCCTATTCCAAAGAGAATCCCTCCGCAGATGAACGTCCCGACGGACGGAAAGACGGACACCATGAAGACGGCCCCCGCCATCAGCATCCCGCACGGAGCGAGCACGAGCTGGCGCGGAAGGGTGTTCATTATCCGCGAGCCAGGGACCCGGACCACGATGCCGGCGACGGATGACGTGGCGAGGAACCAGGAGGCAACTATATTGTGCTCCGCCGTGAAGAGCGACATGCAGACGACCACTGCGTCCGTAAGGGATATCATCAGCCCCGTCACGATGAGGAACATGAATGGCTTGCAGGACAGCAGGTCGCGGTAGCGTCCCCAATCCCCCTCTGCCGAGTCGCCCTCCCCCTTTCGGACCGCGTCAGAGCCGACGCGCCTGCCCAGAAACCAGCAGACGACGCACAGCATGGGGCCCAAGGCCAGAAACATGCCTATCTGAGACCTAGCGATGAGCCACTCGCCAAGGGGGGTGATCGTGGCGGTCGGCAGAATCCCGCCGCTTATGGCGAGGGCGAACGACGCGCCCCTTACCCTCTCCGGCACCGAGAGGGCCAGGTGCGAGAACAGCGCCATCGTGTAGACGCCGAAGGACGCGCCGGCCAGTATCCTTCCGAGGAATAGCATGGGCACGCTCCTCGTCGCGAACAGGACCGAACATCCGACAAACCCCGTGACGCTCGAGAGGATCAGCGTCCTGCGTATGCCGAACCCCTCGAGCAGCCAGCCCCCCAGCGGACGGGTGAGCATTATCGACACGAAAAAGCTGCCGAGGATCAGCCCGGTGGTCTGGGGCGGGAGGCCGTACCCCTGCAGGACGTTGCCATAGACGAAGTACACCTGCTCCACGCAGTGCATGGCGTAGATAGGAAGAAACAGGCCGAGCAGCATACGCGCGTCATCCGAAAAAAACGGCCGCCTCTGCGTACCAGGCGCGTCGCCTCGCCGCATGTCCCCCATGAATCTCAGAATACACCATCCCCAATCCTGGATATTTTTTTCATCAGCCGCTCGTACCTGCGCATCATGGACCCGTACATGCCCAGCCCCGCGCGGCCCAGCAGATATCTGTTCGCCCTGACCCAGAGCAGGGCCGCCTTCGTGTGTTCGAGAGCGGCATCGGGCGACCTGAACCGGTGCTCCTCCAGCTTCGCCAGCTCCTCGCGCAGCATGAACATCGTCATCCCGGCCGGGAGCTTCCCCATACCTGTCTCGACCCTGCCGAGGACCGCCATCAGGTCCTCCCTGGCGCCGCGGAAGTCAGCGTCCGACTTCGATGCCCGGGCCCTGCGGAGGCGCGCCTCCACCTCCGAGGCGGCGTTCTGGCAGGCCATGTTCCACAGCGCCGCCGCCCGCTCGCCGTGCCCCTTAGATCGCCATATTTCACCCGCCCTAAGAAGCTCGCGCCCGTCCTCGGACCTTCCCTCCAGGGCTCGCGCCACCCTGCAATACAGCGCCGCCAGCGAGACGATGTCGAGCTCGTTGTGGTAGAACACGCCCCCGAGCGGCGCGGCGTCGCCGGACCGCAGGTACTGAGCGTAAAGCGCCGGTATCATGGATCCCGGGATGTCAGCCCCTCCGCGCCTGACCCCGAGCACGTGCCTTTCAACACACCCCAGGGAACATGATTCGAGATATCCCCTGTACAGCCTGCGAGCGTGGTGAAGCAGGTCTATGTGCGGCATGTTATCCCACGCGGGCGCGCTCCGGGCCAGTACGTGTCTCTTGCGCAACATCGGGATGTCGAACGTCATGCCGTTATAAGTGACGAGGCACGACCCCGGCGGGATGGCTTCGCCTATGGCCTCGAGGAATGACGCCTCCCTCGCCGGTCCCTCCAGGAAGAACTCCATGACCCGAAACTCGTCCCCGAACACCCTGCCTATGCCGCAGAGGAACGAGTAGGTTCCCGTTCCTCCCGAGAGCCCCGTCGTCTCTAGATCGAGGAAGACTGTCCCGCCCGTCGCCCCGAAGTGGCGCATAACCTCCATCTCGTCCGGCGAATCCAGGGGCGCGGTCCCGTACAGCTCGCCTATGCGGTGACGGAACTCCATCATGTAGACCCCGTCCCGAACCCAAGAGCCCTCCGGCAGCCCACGAACCAAGCCCCCTCCGGCCTGGATGCCTCCTCCCGGGGGAGTCGTCCTGCGATACTCCTCGATGTCGTCAAGGAACCTGTCGAATTTTCCCATTTGTCACTTATCCCCGAAACCCCTCCGGTCGGGCAGGGCAAGACCGTGGGCTCCGCCCCAAGGTTTTATTTTGTGTCATCCCGTCCGGCGGGGCATTTAGTATGTCTCACTCATCCACTGTCATCTCGTCGCCAGCGCTTATGGTACCGCCGCGCATAACTCTGGCGAAGACGCCCTCCCTCGGCATTATGCAGTCGCCGATCTGTTTGTATATCGCGCAGCCCGAGTGACATTCCTTCCCTATCTGGCTCATCTCGAGTATCACGTCGCCGCAGACGAGCCTCGTGCCGACCGGCAGGCTGCTGAAGTCGATGCCCTCAACCACGAGGTTCTCCCCGAAATCCCCGTCGACCACCCTGGCGCCTCTGGCGCGAAAAGCCTCGATCTTCTCGTTCGACAGGAGGCTAACCTGGCGGCCCCACTTTCCGGCGTGCGCATCGCCCATCAAGCCGTGGTCCTCGGCCAGGACGGCGCTTTGAACGCTGCGCTTTGCCGTTCCCGTCCTCTCGCTGACGCAGATTGCCCGTACTTTCCCCAAAATTCAGTCCCCCCTATGCAGGTAATTGCCTCACCCTCATATCTTACGACATTTCAGGCTTTTTCGGTAAACGGTTGTGAGCAAGTCAAAAATCCACAGCTCAGGACCGAGGACGCCGCCCACGCCAGTCGTGGGACCCGTTCCCCGAGCTTTCATTTATTTTCAATCTCTTTGAAATAGTCGTTGGCTTGGTTCGTGAAGATCTGGGGAAACGCTGATTGAATCGTCCAAACGATATTTTGCCGTCTGAGGACGAGGAGCCGGTCGGGTTTTTTTATCTTTGCGTTAAACCCGCCATCCCCTGGAAAAATCTGGCGGAGAGCGCAGGATTCGTTAATTGCCCTCAAATCATTGACGTGTCCGAAACAGCAAAAAACATGTGTACGTTATTTGTACGGTGATGGGAGGGGCGGAAATCACTTATAGCAAGCCCCACACCCACCCTATGCAAATAATCATTATAATAACACCGATAATGCCAACAATGAAGTCTCTTCCGTCCACTATTCCTCCTTTCAACCAATAATCTTTGTCTTTGGCGCTGAGAATCAATGATAATATAATTTCATGGCCTAGTGGAAATATAAAGCAATAGATTGTTACCGTCAGCGCATAAGACAGAGAGGCGCACAACGCGTCTCTGTCTCTAAGCCCAGTAATAACCCACAAAAAAAGACCTAGAATTGAAGGGCTATACAAGTAAGCCCAGTTAAAATCACGTTTCAATGATTCGCCTGGTTTCCCGCAAACCCTTAAAAATAAAACCATCATTGCGGGAATAACGTATACGATTGCTGACACAAAAAAATCTCTAAAATAATTATTATAAAATGCCTGTGATGATATATAAAGAGCAATCCAAGTTAAAGGCAAATACACAACGAGGAATGCAATCCAAAAAAGACATTTAAGTTTTTTGTCTCGTCTTTTAAGGCGTTTTAACTCTTGTTTGTATCCCTAAAGTTGGATAATATGCACTCAAAACGCTCATTTTTCGACTGAACCTCAGTATTTTCAATGGGCAACATATTGAGTACATGTTATAACACATACTTAAAACGATTTTCCACATATCATCAGTCTTTGCAAGATTTTTTAATGCTTTTGAGTACATTTTATCCGACTTTTAGGATACTACGCGCCTATGAACAAGGTCGCCTTCGACACCCTCTCCAGGTGGAAGAGCCAGTCAAAACATACATCCCCCGGCAGCCTCGACTTCCCTTCGCCGCAGACTGGAAAAAAGATGGGGGATTGCAGGACGTCCTGGGAAAACCTCGTCAAGGCGGCGAACATCGAAAATTTCAGATGGCACGACATGCGGCACGATTTCGCAAGCCAGCTAGTGATGAGGGGAGTGGACCTCAAC
>JAISRP010000081.1 GCA_031273585.1 Synergistaceae bacterium | reverse complement strand
TTTTGGGCGTGATATTTTGAGCATCGGTAAAAATCATGAATATCAGCTCCATTTTGAAAATCCTAAAAATCATACTTACTCAATCAGAACTTTACCACAAACACAGACGATTCACAATAATCCGTGCCCGAGTCGAAGCGACGGGGTCGTCATCGCATCTGCGGCTGTTCGTAAAAATTTAACATGGATAATATTCGCCCTTTACGTTGCCTCCCTATACTCGGTCCGTGGCAGTAAAAAATTTGAAAGGGGAGTGTTTTATGAACAAGGCAATGGGCAAGCTGGCGGCGGTGTTGTTCCTGCTCGTCGTTCTGTCGGCGGGCGAGGCGGCGGAGAGCAAGAGGACCGTCGTCGAGTACTGGCACCCCAACGCGGAGGCGCAGGGGGGGCTCGTCGTGGCGGAGCTCGTGGCGGATTTCAACTCGCGCAGCAAGACTACGGAGGTGAGGGAGCGTTTCATCCCCGACATGTACAAGGGGGTCATGCAGAATTTACAGGCAGAGGCGGCGGCAGGCAAGGCTCCGGCGATCGTCCAGATCGGCTGGGCGTTTTTGGATTACTTCTCCAACAATTTTATTTATACAAATCCGCAGACCGTGATCGACAAATATTTTCCCGAGGACGCGACGTTCATCGCGGACAATTTTCTGCCCAACATAACGGCCCTCTCGACCGGCGGCAACGGGGACCTGCTGGGCCTGCCGTACTCCCTGAGCTCGCCCGTCCTGTACCTCAACCGCGACATGCTCCGGGCGGCCGGGCTGCCGGAGAACGGGCCCGACACCTGGGAGTCGCTCAGGGAATTTGCCTCTATTATAAAGGAAAGAACTGGAAAATATGGCCTCTACGTGCAGGAGCCGGCGGATAGCTGGGCGCAGCAGGCGATAGTGGAGAGCGCCGGGGGGAAGTTCATCACGTTCGAGAACGGCCGGGCCAGGGCGAGCTTCGCCAGCGACGAGGGCATAAGGGCGTTCGGGGTGTACGCCGACATGGTCCTGAAGGACAAGAGCGCGCTGCACATAACGTGGGACGAGGGCGTGCAGTCGTTCATAGACGGCAACGTCGGGATGCTCTACACGACGATAGCCCGCCGCGCCAGCATTCAGAAGGGCGCCAAGTTCGACGTGGGCGCTGTGGGCTCCCCGGCGTGGCAGGGCCACACGAAGAAGCTCCCAGCGGGCGGGTGCTTCCTCGCCATAACGGCCCGGTCCGATGAGGAGAAAAAATCCGCCTGGGAGTTCATGAGGTTCCTCTACAGCGTCGAGTCCGTGGCGGCGTGGACGAAGGGAACGGGGTACGTCCCCCCCAGGGAGGGCGTGGCTGACGCCCCGAACGGGCTCAAGTCCTTCCTGGCCGAGAACAGGATGATGGAGGCGGCCACGACCCAGATGCCCTACGTGGCGCGCTGGGCGTCGTTCCCGGGCGACGCGGGGCTGCAGGCCGAGCAGGCTCTGCTCGACATGAGGGACGTCATACTGGGCGGCTCGGAGTCGGCGCGCGACGCCATGACCAGGACGCAGGACGAGATAAATCAACTGCTGCAGTAGTGAGATCTGCAAGGAGACGCGGATGAAGAACATGAACGTAAAGGCCTTTCTCATGCTGCTCCCCTCGCTCTCGGTATTCGGGGCGTTCATGTTCTGGCCGCTCGCCAGGACGTTTTACATCAGCTTTTTCGAGTGGAACATGGTGAGCCCCGTCAAAAAATTCGTAGGTCTGGGGAATTACGCGGCGCTGCTCGGGTCCCCATTGGTCCACAGGGTACTTGGGAACACCGCCGCTTACGCGTTGATCCTGCTCGCCGTAAACTTCGTCGTCCCCTACGTGCTCGCGTTCGTGCTGTCGCAGGTGGTAAAGAGAGGGCGCGCGCTCTACAAGGGGGCTTTTTTCCTGCCGAGCGTCATCTCCCTCGTCGTGGGCTCGATGATCTACACGTGGATCCTAAACCCGATATCCGGGCCCGTGGCAATAGCCGCTCAGCGGCTCGGGCTCTCGGCGCCGATATGGAGCAAGACGGAGGGCGCGGTTATAGTGGTGCTGAGCCTCGTGACGTCCTGGAAAATTTTCGGGTACAACTTCATAGTAATCCTGGGCGGCGTCTCGGGGGTGTCGAGCGAGGTCATAGAGGCGGCGCGGGTCGACAACGTCCCGCTATGGCGTATCTTCACCGACATCGTGCTGCCGATGAGCAGCGCCACCGGAGTCTACCTGTTCGTCATGACGGTCGTTCAGGGGATGCAGTTTCTATTCACCCCGATAAGGGTGCTCACGATGGGAGGCCCGAACTACGCCAGCTCCAACCTGGTCTACCACTCATACCACGAGATGTTCGTCGTCTACAGGACCGGGACGGGATCCGCCCTCGCCGTGATCACCCTCCTGGGGTTCGCGTTTCTGCTGTTTCTCGAGTTCCGCTTCGTGGAGGGGAGGGTGTACTATGAGTCGTAGGGCGGCCATTGGCATACTCTGGCACGCGGTCCTGATCGCCCTCTTGCTGGCGATGTTCTACCCGATAGCGTTCGCCCTGTCGAACTCGTTTAAATCCATCTCCGACGCCTATTCGAGCGTCATGGAGCTCATCCCGTCGCGCCCGACTCTGGAAAATTACTCCCGCGTATTCTCCAGGCTCGACGTGTGGCGCATCACGGCCAATACGCTCTTTATCGCGCTCGTGGCGTCGGTCTTCAAAGTGCTGACCAGCATCCTGGCGGCCTACGCCTTCACGGAGTTTTCGTTCCCCGGCCGGGGCGTCCTCTACTTCGTCATGATCAGCACGATATTCATCCCGTTCAACGTCACGATGCTGCCGAACTATCTGTCGATCACGAGCCTCGGCCTGAACGACACCCTCGTGGGCGTGGCTCTCCCCCAACTGTGCGACGCGACCGGCATATTCCTCATCCGCCAGTCGATGAGGACCATACCCAGGTCCATCCTGGAGGCGGCCCGGATGGAGAACCGGTCGTCGCTTGGGATGCTGACCGACATAGTGGTCCCATTGACGCGGCCCGCGATACTGTCGAGCGCCATAATATTTTTCATAAATTCGTGGAACGAGTACGTGTGGCCCGTGCTCATGCTGAAGTCGAAGGAAAATTTCACGCTGTCGCTCGCCCTTCAGATGTACATAAGCTCGGAGGGCGGGACGGAGTTCACGGTCGCGATGGCCGTGTCGGTCCTGGCGATGTTGGTCCCCTTTGGGCTGTACGTCATGTTCCAAAAATTCATCGTCAGCACGTTTACGTCGTCGGGCGTCAAGGGTTAGGAGGTATATTTTAGAATGAAGGAAATAGTAATGGAGAACGTCTGCAAGAGTTACGGAGGGACCGGGGTGGTGAGCGATCTCAACATCTCCGTCGGGTCGGGGGAGCGGCTGATACTCCTGGGTCCGTCGGGCTGCGGAAAGTCCACGATCCTCCGGATGATAGCCGGGTTGGAGGACATAACGTCCGGCTCGCTCTACCTGGGCGGGCGCAGGGTCAACGACGTGGAGAGCGGGCGGAGGAACGTCTCGATGGTGTTCCAGAACTACGCCCTCTTTCCGCACATGAACGTGGAGGACAACATCACCTACGGGCTCAGGGTGAACAGGATCCCCAGGGACGAGATAGCCCGCAGAAAGGCAGAGGTCGTGAATATGTTGGAGCTGAGCGGGCTTGAGGGGAGGAAGCCAAGGGAGTTGTCAGGGGGGCAGAAGCAGCGCGTGGCGCTGGCCCGCGCCGTGGCGAAGCGATCTGACTTTCTGCTGCTGGACGAGCCATTGTCGAACCTGGACGCCCAGCTCCGCGAACACGCCAGAAAGGAGCTGGTGAAGGTCCACGAGAAGTCCGGGGCCACGATGGTCTACGTCACCCACGACCAGGTAGAGGCCATGACGGTGGGCGACAGGATAGCGCTTCTCTCGGGGGGGACGGTGCAGATGTTCGACACGCCGTCAAACATATACAACCGGCCCGCCAACGTGTTCACGGCAAAGTTCATAGGCGCCCCGAGCTGCAACATCGCGCCCGCCCGCGTGAAGGGAGGGCGCATCTCCTTCGGAGGGGAGTGGTTCGCCCCCGGCGGACGCTGGCGGGAGATCCTGTCCGGCAGGAGCGAGGTCCGCTTCGGCGCGAGGCCCGAGCACGTACATCTGCACACGGACGCGCGCCCCAACAGCGTGAGGGCCGTCGTAAAGTATTCCGAGAACTACGGGAACAGGACGAGCGTGTTCACGTCGGTCGGCGAGACGGAGATAGCGGTCTCCGGCGAGGATATATGTTTCGCCCCCGGCGAGACCGCGTACCTGTCGTTCGATCCCGACAGGATTCACCTGTTCGACGCTGACACCGAGGAGAACATAGGCTATCCGGATGACACGAGAAGGGGTGAGGACGATGAATTTATATATAAGCACAACGTTGCGTGACGACCGGGAGGCGGGTTCGGTATTCTCCCTGCTGGACGACTGCGAGGATGGATCGCTCGGGATCGAGATATTTCCTCTCTGCCACGAGGAGGGCTACTTCCGGAATCTGGACCGGCTGATGCCGAGATTAGCGGAGTTTCCGGTCACGTTCCACGAGCCCTATTACGAGTCGGATCACTCGTTTGACAAGACATCGCAGGAATATTTCAAGACCCGGACCCACTGCGAGAGGACGTTCGAGTACGCGGCGTCCCTCCGCGCGAGGCACGTTGTCTATCACCTGAACAACAGGCCGGTGGAGGACAGGGAGACGATGATACAGAACGCCCTCTTTAACCTCTGGGAGATGGGCGACCTGGCCAAGTCCCACGGCCTCGAAATTCTGGTGGAGAACACCGGCATCATAAGCCTGGGCAACATGCTGTTCGACCAGCGGGAGTTCACGAGGCTGATCGAAAACCTGGAATACGACTGCCTGTTCGACATAGGACACGCGAACTGCAACGCCTGGCACATCGAGTCCGCGCTGATGACCCTGCGGAATAAAATCCGCTGCTACCACGTACACAACAACTACGGCGTGTCCGACGATCACAACAGAATACAGGACGGCACGCTGGACACAGAACGCTTCTGGGAATGCTACAGGGAGTACACGCCCGACGCGGACATAGTGATAGAGTACAGGCCCGAGCTGTTACAGGGAGATAATCTGGATTGGCTCAAGGACGACATAGCCTACATCAGAAAAATGACCTCAAACATCCCCCTAACGGAGGACGCCGTAGCATAGCGCCCAAACACGCCCCCTCCTCCTGAGGGGGGTAAAAAATCAGCGCAACGCCCTAAAAACGCCCCCCCAGCAGGAGGGGGCTGTCGCGCAGCGACTGGGGGAGTCAACTGGGGGAGTTTTCTAAGAAGCCACTGATATTCTGGACAACCAGCGGCTTCTTAGGAGACTCCCCCCTGACCTTCGGCCATCCCCCCTCCGCGAGGGGGGTAAAAATCAGCGCAATGCCCTAAGACATCCCCCTCCACGAGGAGTTAGAAGATGCGGGGTATTCAACCGGCGTCTCCTG
>JAISRP010000033.1 GCA_031273585.1 Synergistaceae bacterium | reverse complement strand
CTTGCGGGCCTGCTCCAGCCCCTCCTCGTTCAGCTCTATATCAGAGCTTCCCTGGTACCTGAAATTCTTGTTCCACTCAGTCTCTCCGTGCCTGATAAGGAAGATCCTGTGGCTCCTCCGTCCATCCATTATCCAAGACATCTCCCCGCATCGTAATTTCAACTTCCCAATGTTACCATCAACTTCACTGGCTGTACATCCCAGCGGGCGCCCGGTGAGCGCGGCGCACAAAAAGAGCAGGGCCCAATCGCAGGCCCTGCCGGAATGCGGTCGCATCGCACGATGCCCCGTCTACTTCGAGAACAGCTCCACGACCAGGATCTCGTTCACGTCAATCGGGATCTCGTTCCTCTGGGGCTCGCGGGTCAGAGTTCCGCTGAACTGCTCGAGGTTCTTCTCTATAAAAGGAACCTCGAACGATTTCAAATCCTGAAAGTTCGTCCTGATCCCCTCGTTGTCGCGCGACTTCTCGCGGAGGGATATCACGTCGCCCGGCTTGCAGGCGTAAGACGGGATGTCGACCTTGCGCCCGTTCACCAGTATGTGCCCGTGGTTGACTATCTGCCTGGACTGGCGGATGGACCGCCCGAAGCCGATGCGGTACACCAGGTTGTCGAGCCTGCACTCGAGCCCCTTCAGCATGGCGACGCCGGTCGCCTCCGGGCTCTTCTGTCCCCGCTCGTAATAACGCACGAACTGACGCTCGAGCACGCCGTAGTACGCCTTGATCTTCTGCTTCTCCATGAGCTGGAGACCGTACTCCGACGTCTTCCTGCCCGCGCGCCCGCCCTTCTGGGCCTGACCGCTCACCCTCTTCAACGCCTTAGGGTGATTGTAAACGTTGACGCCCAGACGACGGCAGAGCTTGAACCTGGGCTCTCTTCTAGTTGCCATGACGACACTCCTTCTGGATATATAATATTTAGAACCGACGCCCCCAAGGCGCGGCCCCTTTTATTCAGCCAATGGATTTTACCACCGTGACACAAAAAAGTAAATAACCATTTTTTTCAGCAGGGCGGGTAATGTTGTCATTTTATGCGGGATGTCGTATAGTTTTGGCATCGGCTGGGATGGATGATGCGTCTCGCTGGAAAATTCCAAGGGGGTGACCTGATGATGACTGGAAAATTTCGATCGGCTGTCGGCGTCCTGGCGCGCGCGCTCGTGCCGGTTCTGATTGTATGCGCCGCCGCTCTTGCGCCCTTCGCGGCGGAGGCCGCCATAGACGAGGAGGCGGTCCGGCGCGCCTGGCTGGATGTGAGCAGGACGGCCGAGATGGAGCCCCTGCCCCTTTCCATAAAAAACGACGAGTCCCCGAACGCGTGGGTGACAGCCGGAGAATCCGTGACCGTCACGACTGGCCTCATGGACCTCCTCGGGTCTGAAAAGGAGATATTCGGCGTCCTGGCCCACGAGGCGGGACACGTGAAGCTCAAGCACTACGAGAGAAGGGTTAGCAACGCCGCCGGCGTGGGATTGGCGGCGGCGATCTTAGGCCGCGTGATAGGCGACAGCACGATAGGCGAAGTCGCGGTCGGCATCGGGGCGAACCTGGCGGCGGCGGGATACAGCAGGGAGCAGGAGGTCGCCGCCGACGACTTCGCGGTCGACCTGGCGTTCGCCGGCGAGTTCGACCCGACGGGGCTGCACACCGCCCTCATGCGCATATCGGCCTACGGGGGAAAGACGGAGCCCTCCGGCTTCAACTCGCACCCGCCCGACGACAGACGGCTCAAGCACATCCGGGACAGGATCGCGGCGAGGAACCCGGACGCCGTGTTCGACGAGGTGAAGGAGCAGTAACACCCCAGGGAACTCGCATCGGAGCATCGCTCGCGAAACGGTCGCCCTGCAGCGGGGGACCGTTTCGCAGAGTGTTTCCGTAAGCGTAAACCCGCATTTTAGAGGTCTTACGCGACAGGAAGCGCTTCCGCCGCGATACGATTCGCGCAGGGAGTCGGGGGGATCCGAGCCTCCATGCCTTTAATATTTGGATAACCTGAGGCTCATATTACATATTTTCAATCGGCTATACAATCGTAACGACCTTCTCTATGGAGCGGCATCCCCCACCGGGCCGCCTCCTCGGCCCGGTTTTGATTTAAATTTGACCGATTGACAGATTTAGGAAAAAAATATATATTACCCCCAGTTGTTATTACCAACTGCTAATAACAGGATAACAGTTCTTCTGGAGGGCGAGTTGTGCGATCTGAACTGAAGCGGAAGCGACATAAGAGACTGCTGCGTCTTCTTGGAACGGACCCGCTCATGTCCGACCTGGACCTCGCGAAGGAGCTCGGGGTCAGCGTGGGCACCATCCGGCTGGACAGGAGCGTGCTCAACGTCCCGGAGCTGAGGGAGCGCACGAGGCTGATGGCTGAGAGCGCCTCCTCCCGCCTCACATCCATGAGGCAGGAGGAGGTCTTAGGCGAGATTCTCGAGCTCGAACCCAACCGCCTGGCGCTGTCGGTCCTTCAGACGAACCGCGAATACGCGTTCAGGCACACCGATCTCATAGCCGACCACCACATATACGCCCAGGCGGCGACTCTGGCGATAGCGGTCATCGAGTACGACATGGTGGTCGTGGGGTCGGCCAGGGTAAATTTCAAGCACTACGCCAGCGTCGGGGACAGGCTGATCGCCCGGGCCAAGGTCGGCACGCACAAGAGCGACAAGTACGTCGTGAGCGTCCACACGAGGGTCGGGAACGCCGAGATATTCGTGGCGAGGTTCGTGGTCGTGGCCGTCGGAAAGTCGGACGGCGAGCCGGGGGGGCCCTGAGGTGCTCTTCGCCCTCGACGCGATGGGCGGCGATCACGCCCCGGAGGCGCCGTGCAGGGGCTCGATCCAGGCATGCATCGAAAACCCGGACCTGTCCGTGGCGTTAGTAGGCATCAGGAAAATGATAGAGCCTCACATCGAGGGCGCGCCCCAGTCCGTGCGCGGGAGGCTATCCATAGTCGAGGCGAGCGAGGTAATAGGCATGGGGGACAACCCCGCGGCGTCCATACGGTCGAAGAAGAACTCGAGCCTGAGGGTGGCCATAGAGATGGTGCGCCGGCACGAGGCCGAGGGGTGCATATCGGCCGGGAACACTGGCGCCATAGTGGCGGGCGGCGTGCTCATAGCCGGGCGAATAAAGGGCATAGACAGGCCGGCCCTGGCGATTCCCATTCCGTCGCTCGGGGGGCCATCGTTGCTTCTGGACGTGGGAGCTACCGTGAGGTGCAAGCCGATCAACCTGTATCAGTTCGCCCACATGGGCTCGATATACATGAGGTCTCTGTCCGGCATAGACCGGCCCAGCATAGGGCTCTTCTCGAACGGGGCGGAGGACATAAAGGGCGACGACGTCATAGGCACGGCGCGGGAGATGCTGATGGAGAGCAAGCTCGACTTCCGGGGGTTCGTCGAGGGGAAGGACGTCCCGATAGGTACCACCGACGTGGTCGTGTGCGACGGCTTCACCGGCAACGCGCTGATAAAGTTCGGGGAGGGCATCGGGGAGGTCGTGAAGACCATAGTCCGGGAGGAGATAGAGAACAGGTTCATCCCGAAGATCGGGGCGGCCCTCATGATGCCGGCGCTCAGGAAGATCTGGGGCAGGTTCGAGTACGAGAGAAACGGAGGCTCCCCGCTGCTGGGAGTCGACGGCATCGTGATAAAGGCCCACGGCAACTCGAAGTACAGGGCGATAGCCGGGGCGCTGCGGGTCGCCTGTTCGTTCGCGCAGCTGAAGGGAATGGATCTTATAAAGGAGAGCTTCGAGTCGTAGGCAGTCCGCGCGCTCGGGTCATGGGGGGTAATCTGTTTGTCGTCGATTGGTGGTAGGCCGGTGGGGATAATGGGCGCCGGCATGTGCGTTCCAAAGCGTCTGGTTACAAACGAGGATATGGAGAGGATAGTCGACACGACCGACGAGTGGATCGTAGAGCGCACGGGCATTCACGCGCGGCGCGTGATCTCCGGGGACGAGTCGAACGCCTCGCTGGCGGCATCCGCCTGCTTGGAGGCCCTGAGCAAGTCGGGCGTGAATCCTAGGGAGATCGACATGATCATCGTGGGTACGAACTCGCCCGACACGCTTCTGCCGGGGGTCGGGCCGACGATCCAGGGCATGATAGACGCGCCTGACGCCGGGGGGATGGACATACAGGCCGGGTGCCCCGGCAGCCTGTACGCGATGGCCGCGGCCGCGGGCGGGATAGCCTCGGGAATATGGAACAGGGTGCTGGCGGTCGGCTCCGAGGCCTTTACCCGCATGGTCGACTGGGAGCACCGCAGCACTTGCATCCTCTTCGGCGACGGCGCCGGCGCGGTAGTCATGGGAGAGTGGCGGCCCGGACTGCCGAGGCTCTCGAACATAGACCTGAAGGCCGACGGCAAGAAGCATGACATGATAGTCATCCCGGCCGGAATGGCGGCGGAGCCGGCGTCCCCGGAGACTGTGCGGGACAGGCGGCACTTTGTGAAGATGAACGGCGCGGACGTTTTTAAATTTGCGAATCGCAAAATTCCCCCTTACCTGGAGAATTTTTGTGCAAGTTGTGGTATAACACCCAAAGAGGTGGACTGGTGGATATTTCACCAGGCCAACATACGCATCCTTCAGGGGATATCTCAGAGGATGGGCATCCCCTCGGAGAAGTTGATTGTGAACCTGGACAGATACGGCAACACATCGGCGGCGTCAATAATGATCTGCCTGTACGAGGCCATGACCGACGGCCGGATAAAATCCGGGCAGAGGGTGGTCATGACGAGCTTCGGCGCAGGAATGACATACGGGGCGGCTCTGATAGAGTGCTGATTGTGAGGCCAGCCCGGACAGAGGTGTTTTGATGTTCAGTCACAACAGGATCGTTGAATTGTTGAAGGTGAAGTACCCCATAGTCCAGGGGGCGATGGCGTGGGTGGCGGACGCCGACCTCGCGGCCGCGGTGAGCAACGGTGGGGGGCTCGGCATCGTAGCTGCGGGCAACATGCCGCCGGAGATGCTCGACCGCGAGCTGACAAAGGTGCGGCAGCTCACCGACAAGCCGTTCGGCCTCAACATCATGCTGCTCTCGCCGACCTGGGAGGACGCGATGGAGCTCGCCGCCTCCCACAGGGTCCCGGTCGTCACGACCGGCGCCGGTATGCCGGGCAAGGTCATAGACAGGCTTGCCCCCCTCGGAATAATCGTCGTACCGGTCATAGCGTCGGTCGCCCTCGCGGGACGGGTCAGAAAGCAGGGGGCGCGCGCCGTCATAGCCGAGGGCATGGAGGCCGGCGGGCATGTCGGCGAGATCACGACCATGGCCCTGACCGCGCAGGTCTCGGCCGCAGTGGACATCCCGGTGATCGCGGCGGGCGGCGTCGCCGACGGGAGGGGGATGCTGGCGGTCTTCGCCCTGGGCGCGGAGGGCGTACAGATGGGGACCCGCTTCGTCTGCGCCGCAGAGTGCAACGCGCACGAGCGATTCAAGAACCGCATAATAGCGGCGAACGACCGCAGCACCGTCATAACGGGTAGAGCCCTGGGCCACCCGGTGCGATCGATCAAGAACAAGTTCACCCAGGCGTTTCAGGAGATGGAGGAAAACCGGGTCGAGATAGCCGAGCTCGACAAGTTCGGCTCGGGCAAGCTGCGGGCCGCGGTGGTCGACGGCGAAGTCGATCATGGTTCAGTGATGTCCGGCCAGATAGCCGGGCTCGTCAAAAAAATTCAGCCGGCCGGGGAGATAATCGAGGAGATAGTGGGCGAGGCATACGAGCTCGCGAAAACTATAGGCGCGCGCTTCGACTGACGCGGCTTCCACGCGCTGACGGAAAAAATCGGGCCCGAATCGATCGAACAACACTTTGCAGGCGTGGCCAGTCAGGTTTTTTAAATCGCGGCGCCGCGGGTCTCCGGCGATAAATAGGCTTTAATTTTAAGGAGGGGACATCCCTGTCGGAATCGACTGCCATATACGCGATAGTCTTCCCTGGCCAGGGCTCTCAGGAGGTCGGGATGGGAAGGGACTTCTACGATAAATACGAGGTTTCGAGGAGCGTCTTCCAGGAGGCCGACGACGC
>JAISRP010000023.1 GCA_031273585.1 Synergistaceae bacterium | reverse complement strand
CTCTTTACTTTGATGGAGACGTTATCGACGCTCACATAGGGATCGACGGGGTCGTCGTAGAGGACCACCGTCGCGTATTTCAAATTTCCCGCCTCGCCCTCGGCCTCAGCCGGCAGCGGCGTTGTGAGGGCGGCGTAATCGTTGTGCGCCGCAGCGGTTTTAAACCCCCTTACGTCATCTATGAAGGCGATTCCCGCGGGCATGGCCCTGGGGGTCATCCATCTGCCCAGACGCTCGGAGTAGGGTTTTCTCGCCTCTTGCATGGGTTTGCCGACCGTCAGCCAGCATATCGTTACGGCCTCCGCGACCCACACTGCCGCGAGCATGATTCCACTCATCTCTAACTGCGAGCTCGACCCGCTGATGCTCCAGACGCCGCGTTCGTTCAACGCTCGGATCACGCCCCAGGCCCGTTCCGGGTCCCTGACGAAGTCGGCTGTCAGCATGGCGATCGTAACGATGTCGAATGGCGAATCCGTCTCCCAGTCCACCAGGACCGTCGATATGTATACGAACCAGTGAACGGCATAGGAGACGGCGAATATGACGACGCCCATTGACAGAGCGGCCGGGACGCTGCGGATGTGGAAATGCCTGACGCCGGAGGACACGACCCACGCCAATGAGTGGCCGAAGCCGTAAGCCATGAGGACGTTCAGATAAATAAGCGGATCGTGATGGACGGCGAACGCGTAAACTGCCGCTATGACGGCGCCGGCCGCAATGCCGGCTAAGGTGGTCGCAATCAGCCCCGTGAACGGGGCCGTCCCTGACGGGTGATAACAATTCAACTCCTGCTGAAATTCATTCACGACGAAAACCTCCATTTTTTCAAATCTCATTCGTTTATTTTAACATCCATCCGGGATGAGATGTATATATGAGGTGTTATAATGCACTGGGGCGTCGGCGTTCGACATGCGCGCGCCGCGCATCTCCATGATTGTCATACTCTTGGGAGCGATGTCATGAAAATCAGAAATTTTCTGCTGTTACTGGCGCTTATAATCGCCGCGGCCGGCGCGTACAAATACCTGTCCACCGGCTCCGGGAATCGGGAGATTTTGCGCGACGGTTACTATTCGGCGGAGAGCGCCTCGTATGATCACGGGTGGAAGGAATTTATAACGATCTACGTAAATAACGGGAAAATCGTGAATGTCGAGTATAACGCGAAGAACGCGAGCGGGTTCATCAAGTCCTGGGATATGGAGTACATGCGGGTGATGAACCGCGCGGTCGGGAATTACCCGAACAGGTATACCCGCAGCTACGCGTCCGCCCTGCTGAGCGGACAGGGCTCCACGGAGATCGACGCCGTGTCAGGCGCGACTGATTCATACTCGTCCTTCAAGGCGCTCGCAGGGGCCGTAGTGACCCAGGCCAGGGCCGGGGACAAGAGGGTTGCGTACGTAGAAGGAACGCACTCGGACGATTGATGCGCGCCGGACGTCCGCATGGAGGGGTCCGCAGCGCCGGGCAGCCGCGAGAACAATGAAGAGCCGCCATGATAAATAAGAGCATCACCACGAGGATTCTTTTCATAACCCTGCTCGCCGTCGTTACGCTGGCCGCCGGCCTGGTGACGGTCATGATGTATTCCATGAGCTCGCTTACGAACACTATCCTGCTCAATATACTGCAGCCGATTGCCAAGACCGCGTCCCAGAGCGTGGAGGGCAACCTTCACATGATGGCGGACAGGTTTTTGATGATCCGCGACGACGGAATCCTGAACTCGCAGTACACCTCGGCCGGCGCAAAGCAGGCGGTGCTCGACAACGCTACGTCCGGGATCGAATTTGTGTGGCTGGGCCTTTACAATGCCGACGGGCATCTCGTGACCGGCAGCGAGGAGTGCCCCCGCGGCATATACGGGCACAGGCTGTACTCCCTGATGCAGGAGACCGGCAACCTGGTCATCGACGACACCTCGGTCGGCTCCAGCGGGCTGGAGATCGTGATGGGCACGCCTGTCAAATCCATTCGCAGGACCGACGGCAGGGATGACGAGCCTTACGCGGCGTATTACCTCGTGGGAAGCTACAGGTACGACGTGCTGGGAGACGTGCTGGGCAGCATAAATATCGGATCCACAGGCACGGCCTTCATAATAAACGAGTCCGGCGAAATGGTGGCCAACAGGGACCTGGGCAAGGTCTACAACTTCGAGCACATCAGGGAGAGCTTCGGCTCGAGCCCGGCCATGACGGAGGTGCTGAGCCTGATGAGTCAGGGGCAGACGGGATCTGCCGAGATAAAGACCTCCGCCGGACAAGTCTTCGTGGGTTACGCGCCGATACGCGGCACTCGCTGGTCCCTCGGCATATCGGCCTATCTGAACGACTTCATGTCCTTCATTCGCGGGGCGATCCTGATCAGCGTCCTGATCACCGCCGCATCCCTCATGTTCTTCGCGCTCGTCATAACGCTCGTCATCAGAAGGATACTCATGGCCCCCCTGTCGGCCATCACGGAGAACGCCCGCAGGATCGCGGTGGGCCGGTTCGACGACGAGCTGCCGGAAAACCTGGTCAGGCGGGAGGACGAGATAGGCGAGCTGGGATCCGCGTTCGACATGATGTCGAACTCCATCCGGGGCGTCATATCGGACATAGATCAGCTCACAATGGCGGCCCGGTCAGGCGCCCTGGAGGAAAGGGCCGCCCCGGACGCCCATCTCGGGAGCTATCACCTCATCATAGCGGGCATCAACTCCACCATGGACGTCGTGTGCTCCCACCTGAACGTGATGCCGGACGCGCTGGCCCTGTTCGACAAATCTCAGACGCCGGTCTATCTCAACGACGCGATGGCGGAGATCTTGCCCCGCCACAGGTCCAGCTTCAAGTGGGAGCATCTGCTGGCGTCCATCGTCTCGTCCGGCGCATCCGAGACGCTGCCTCCCGATGCGGCCTCTCTATTTAGCCCCAACAGCTCCGACGCCACTGCATTCAACTCCGACGTAACAGTCCCGGACAATGACGGCGTCGAGTGCAGCTACACCCTCAGGCTGAGGAGGATCGGCCAGGATGCGGACGAGCCGGATTCATCCGGCGCCGAGCCCCGGTTCTGCGTCATGCTCGTCTTGAGCGACGTCACGATGCTGACTCAGGCCAAGGAGGACGCGGAAATGGCGAGCCGCGCAAAGAGCGATTTTCTGGCCAACATGAGCCACGAGATCCGCACGCCGATGAACGCGATAATCGGGATGACCACGCTCGCCAAGTCCTCCCCCAGCGCCGAGAAGAAGGACTACTGCCTGAATAAGATCAAGGACGCCTCCGCGCACCTGCTGGGGGTCATAAACGACATACTCGACATGTCGAAGATCGAGGCGAATAAATTCGAGCTCTCGTTCGCCGAGTTCGACTTCGAGAGGATGCTGCAGAAGGTCGTCGGCGTTATCAACTTCCGGTTGGAGGAAAAACGGCAGAACTTCATGGTCCACGTGGACAGGAACATCCCCCGTATGCTGATAGGCGACGATCAGAGGCTCGCCCAGGTCATCACGAACTTGCTCTCGAACTCCGTAAAGTTTACGCCTGAGGAGGGGTCCGTGCTGCTCAACGCCTACTTTGACGGGGAGGAGGACGGCGTCTGCACCATCAGGATAGAGGTGAGAGACACCGGCATCGGCATATCCAAGGAGCAGCAGGCGAAGCTCTTCACCTCCTTCGAGCAGGCCGACACCGGCATCTCCCGCAAATTCGGCGGAACGGGGCTGGGACTCGCCATCTCCAAGCGAATCGTGGACATAATGGGCGGCAGAATCTGGATAGAGTCAGAGCTGGGCCACGGCTCCACGTTTATCTTTACCATCCGGGCACGGAGGGCCCGCGGGGACTCTCAGAGCCTCCTGCGCCACGGGATGAACTGGGGCAACATACGGGTGCTCGCCGTCGACGACATGCCAGAGATACTCGAATACTTCTGCGAGATAATGGAGCAGATGGGCATCGCCTGCGACGTCGCCTCCGGCGGGGATGAAGCCCTGGAGATGATCGGCCGGAACGGGCAGTACGACATATACTTCATCGACTGGAAGATGCCTGGGCTCGACGGCATAGAGCTGTCGCGCAGGATAAAGGAGCTCGGCTCCGACAACGTCGTCATCATGATATCCGCCGCGGAGTGGAGCGCCATAGAGGACGAGGCGAAGGGCGCGGGCGTCGATAAATTTCTCTCGAAGCCGCTCTTCTCGTCATCCATCGCGGACTGCATCAACGAGGTCCTGGGGCTGGACAACCTGCTCGCCTCCAAGGAGGCATCGAGCTTCGAGGATGCGGACTTCGAGGGCTATCGCGTGATACTGGCCGAGGACATAGAGGTCAACAGGGAGATAGTCCTGTCCCTGCTGGAGCCGACGCGCCTCTCCATCGACTGCGCAGAGAACGGCGAGGAGGCCGTGCGAATCTTCAGCGATTCGCCAGATGAGTACGACCTGATCTTCATGGACGTGCAGATGCCCAGGATGGATGGCTACGAGGCCACCCGCCGCATCCGGGCCCTGGACTCCCCGGCCGCGAAGCGGATTCCGATAGTCGCCATGACCGCCAACGTGTTCCGCGAGGACATCGAAAAATGCCTCGACGCCGGCATGAACGATCACGTCGGAAAACCGCTCGACATCGCGGAGGTCCTCTCCAGACTCCGCAAGTATCTCCCCCCCCGCGCGGAGTAGGGACAGGACCTTGGGGCTCCGCCCCAAACCCCGCCGGGGGACTGGTCCCCCGGCGGGTGTGGGCGGAGCCCACGGTTCTGCCTGCGGGTTTATCGGCATTTCGGCGTAAGGCGAGAGGAGCTGGGCTTATGACAAACATGCTGGACGGGTACGTCCGGGTGGCTGCGGGCACGCCGTCCATTCGGGTAGCGGACTGCGAGTACAACGCGCGTCAGATACTCTCCCTCATGGAGAGGGCATCGGACGAGGGGGTGAGGCTCCTTTGCCTGCCGGAGCTCTGCATCACGGGTTACACCTGCGGCGACCTTTTTTTGCAGGAGAAACTGCTCGGCTCGGCGATGGACGCGCTGTCGTTTTTGGTCGGAAGGAGCGCAGGGATGCAGCTCATGGTCGTGGCCGGTATGCCGGCGGCGCACGGGGGGAGTCTGTTCAACACCGCCGCTGTCTTTGGCTGCGGGAGGATTTTGGGGCTCGTCCCAAAGAGCTTTATCCCGAATTACAACGAGTTCTACGAGCTGCGGCACTTCTCGCCCGCGGCGGAGGGGACGAGGTCCGTCCGCGCGGCCGGGTTCGACGCGCCGCTGGGGACGAGGCTGACGTTTCAGTGTGAGAACGAGCCCGGATTTAAGTTTGCCGTGGAGATATGCGAGGACCTGTGGGTCCCGGTCCCCCCGAGCTGTTCCCACGCGATGGCCGGCGCGTCAATTATTTTAAACCCGTCGGCGAGCGACGAAGTCATAGGCAAGGCCGCGTACCGGAGGGAGCTCGCGGCGAGCCAGTCCGCCCGGCTCGTCTGCGGTTACGTATATGCCGATGCCGGTTATGGCGAGAGCAGCGGCGACGTGGTCTTCTCCGGACATAACTTCATCTGCGAGAACGGCGAGGTGCTGTCGGAGTCGCCGCCCTTCGGCGAGGGGTGGGCCGTGACGGATATAGATCTGCGCTCGCTGGAGCACGACCGAAGGCGGATGAACACGTGGAGCCCGAACGCCTCCGGCTACTCCGTCATCCCATTCTCGCTGGAGACCGGGGCGGGCTCGCTGCGCCGGACGGTCGATCCGCACCCCTTCGTCCCGAGCGACGCGTCGGAGAGGGACTCGCGCTGCGAGGCGATTTTGGACATGCAGGTGGCCGGGCTCGAGAAGCGCATCGCGCATATCGGGGCCAGGACCGCGGTGATAGGAATATCGGGGGGGCTGGACAGCTGTCTGGCTCTGCTCGTGACCGCGCGCGCGATGGCAAAGCTGGGCAGGCCGATGACCGATATATGGGCCGTCACCATGCCCTGCTTCGGGACGACGGCGCGCACGAAGTCGAACGCGATACGGCTGTGCGAGGCGCTGGGCGTCGTATGCAGGGAGATAGACATAACAGACTCGGTCAGGGGACACCTGCGCGACATCGGGGCGTCCGAGGATACGCACGACGTGGTTTACGAGAACGCCCAGGCGCGGGTGCGGACGCTCGTCCTGATGAGCCTCGCCAACAAGTCCGGCGGCATAGTCGTCGGCACCGGCGACCTCTCGGAGCTGGCGCTCGGCTGGGCCACCTACAACGGCGACCACATGAGCATGTACGGCGTGAACGCGGGCGTGCCCAAGACGCTCGTCCGGCACATCGTGAGGTACGCGGCGGACGCCGCCCCGGAGCTCTCAGGCGTGCTGACGGATATCCTGGCGACCCCCGTGAGCCCCGAGTTGCTGCCGCCGTCCGGGGACGACATCAGCCAGCAGACCGAGGACATCGTCGGCCCTTACGAGCTGCACGATTTTTTTCTGTACAATGTCGTCCGCTGGGGCAGGCCGCCGGCCAGGATATTCGCCCTGTGCCGCATCGCCTTCGAGGGCGTCTACGCCCCCGACGTGATCCTGAAGTGGCTGCGAGTGTTCTACCGAAGATTTTTCGCCCAGCAGTTCAAGCGAAGCTGCCTGCCGGACGGACCGAAGATAGGATCCGTCACGCTCTCGCCCCGGGGCGACTGGCGAATGCCCAGCGACGCGGACAGCTCGGCCTGGCTGGCGGAGCTGGACGAGCTTGAGCGGCGGGGAGGGCTCGTTGCTCGTTTAACGGAGGGGAGATGATAGCAGGCGATTTGCAGCATTCGGGCAGGACCAGAAGTTTATATGAAGGTAGGTGGTGAGCAGATCTGCTCCCATCCCTCCGGTGAATCCGTCCGTCCAGCCGTCCCCCTTCCCCGACGCCCTTCGCACGGAGAACGCGTCAGGGGCCCTGCCGGTTATCTCGGAGTAGTGAAACTCGTGGGCGCGCACGTCCTCCCCTCGGCGGAACATGATGCTGTCCCGCAGGGCGCGGGCCTCCACGTAGCCGAACCTTCGCAGGGACGGCGTCATGGATGCCGCGGCGTCGATGACGCCGGTCATGGGAACGCTGCGCCCCCGGCTCTCTATGGCCCGCGTCAGGTACATCATGCCCCCGCACTCGGCGTATATCCTGCCGCGGCGGGAGAAATCCCTGACTGACGCCATGTACGGGGCGTTATCCGCAAGTTGGTCGGCGAACTCCTCAGGGTACCCCCCTGGAAGGATCAGCAGGTCGGTCCCCTGCGGCACAGACTCATCCGTCAGAGGGGACGTGTATATCACCTCGGCGCCAAGGATCTCGAGCAGCTCCCAGTTCTCGCGATAGTGAAAACAAAAAGCGTCGTCGTCCGCCACCGCGACCCGCACGGGGCGCGCGCGTCCTCCGGCGCGGGGCGGGGCCGAAATTTTGGGAGTGGCGGCGCGGGCAGTTGGGGCGCGGGCGATGCGCAAGATGGCCTCCAGGTCCACCCCGTTCTCGACCAGGATTGTGAAGCGGTTTAAAATTTCCTCGGTATCCCTCCGCTCCGCGGCGGGGATAAGGCCGAGGTGCCGAGAGGGGAACGAGGCGTCGCGGACGTTTGGCAGCCAGCCGATCAGGGGGATGCCGGCGAACCTGTCCAGGGCCTCGGCGATCATCTCCGCGTGTCCCTGATTCGCGGCCCTGTTAGCGATGACCCCCCTTATCTCAGGTACAAGCGGGTCGAGCGACGCAAAGCCCCGGACGACCGCGGCGACGCTCGTCGCGGCGGACTGGGCGTCCACGAGCAGTATGACAGGCAGGCCCAGTTCCCTGGCCGTCCACGCCGTCGAGTAGAGGCCCTCCGCCCCCAGTCCGTCGTAGAGCCCCATCACCCCCTCCACAACCGCGATGTCGGCGCGCGGGACGTATTCCCCGCCCCTGCACCGTTCGGAGTAAAAGTACGGTAGCAGCCCCGGGTTCGGAAATCCGTCGAGGTTGGCGCACATCCTGCCGGACGCGAGGGAGAGGTAAGTCGGGTCCACGAAGTCGGGGCCCACCTTAAACGGCTGCACGGCCAGCCCCTTGCGCCTCAGTGACGCGCAGATGGCCGCGGCTGCGGTCGTCTTGCCGGCGCCGCTCGACGGGGCCGCGAGCACGAAGCCCGCGGTGTCAGAGGTTCTTTGCGTCATTTCGCCAGAGTATGAGGGTCGAGAGGTACTCCTCCGGAGCGTCGAGCGCAGACTCTCCCTCGTGCAGCCTCTCGCCGGGGAGGCCGGCCCTGTCCACCCTGACCACGCCGCCCCACGGACCGCTTGACGAGACGACGTCCCGGAGGCGGTTTTTGAGCGCCGAGGGCTTGAACAGGGCGGCGACGTCGGCCGTCCGGAGAATATCGGCGACCCTCCCCTCTCCCGCCGTCCCAGGCACGACTGCCAGTATCTCGTCGTCCTGCGCCAGAAACCTCCCGGCCCTGGCGCTCGCGAGCGAGTGGGCCGACACGCCCGGGATTATCTCGAGCTCCAGCGACGGCTCGATCTCCCTCCACGCGCGGCACAGGTAAGCCGCGGTCGCGTAGAGCGCGGCGTCGCCGAGTACCGGCATGACGACGGTCCCAGCTCCCTTCCACATGAGGCGGCACGCCGCGATCTGTTTTTTGAGGCTGTCATCGCGCCGGCCGGCGTCCCTTGTCATGGGAAACACCAGCCTGACCACCGGCCTGCCGTCGATGCGCCCGCCCAGTATCGCCTCCGCGACGCTGGACCTCCCCTCGCCCGACAGGGGTATTACGATGAGGTCGGCCCCATCCAGAGCCTTCAGGGCCT
>JAISRP010000329.1 GCA_031273585.1 Synergistaceae bacterium | reverse complement strand
GAACTTCCTGAACAGCACGGCGCTGCAAGCTCTGCCGCCAGTGTAGCCGAAAAACGATAACGGACGAGCCCGGCGGTTCAACGCCGCCGAGCTCGTCCGTTTTTTTCGCAAAAAGGGGTCCGGGGAACTGGTTCCCCGGCGGGTCTGGGCAGCGCCCAGGGTCTTGAACCGATATCCCGACAACGGACCTCGGAGACCAGCCCACCTTGAATTTACAACCCGAGTCTCCTCGACAGGACCTCCGATGCCTCCTTCGGGTCGGCCTGTCCTCGCGTCTCCTTCATCACCAGGCCCTGAAGGAACTTGAGCTTGCCGCCCTTTCTGTCCTGACCGGACCTGATGACGTCGGCCACGTCGGGGTTGGCCTCCAGCACGCCTGAGATTATCCCATCCAGAGCGTCTCCGGTGAGCCTCCTGCCGGACGCGCCGGAGCGCTTTATCGCGTCGTCGAGCGACATGTCCTCCGCCACGAGCAGCTCCAGAATATCCTTGCCCACGGTGCTGGAGAGCTCACCGTCCTCTATCTTCTTCACGATGTCGGCCAGGACCCCTGGTTTTACCTTGAAGTCGGAGATGGTCCCGCCCCTCTCGTTGAGCATTCGGAGCACCTCCATGCGCACCCAGTTCGCGGCCCTAGCCGGCGGGGCGCCTGAGGCGACCGTGTCCTCGTAGTATTGGGCGAGCTCGCGCTGCTCGGTTATGATCGCTATTTCCTCCTTGGAGAGGCCGAAATCCCTGGCAAATCGGTCGCGCTTCTCCCAGGGCAGCTCGGGCATTCCGCGCTTGAAATCCTCTATCTCCTCGTCCGTTATGACTATGGGCGCAAGGTCCATCTCCGGGTAGTACCTGTAGTCCGACGCCGTCTCCTTGTTTCTCATCGAGCGGGTCACGCCCTCTGCGTTGTCCCACAGGCGAGTCTCCTGCACGATCCTTCCGCCGGAGTCCAGCGCCTTGTTCTGGCGGACCGTCTCGTATTCGAGCGCCTGTTCGAGCGACTTGAACGAGTTCATGTTCTTTATCTCGACCCTCGTGCCCAGGCTCCCGTCCGCGTTTGAAAGCGAAATGTTGGCATCCACCCGAAGCGACCCGGATTCCATCTCGCCGTCCGATATGTCGAGATACCTGGCGAGCTGGCGGAGCCTCATGACGTACTCCCTGGCCTCGGCCGGGGAGGACATGTCCGGTTCCGAGACGACCTCGGAGAGAGGCACGCCCCCCCTGTTGTAGTCGACGAGCGAGTACATGGCGCCGGTCAGCCTGCCGTCCGTGGTCGGGTGCACCAGTTTGCCCGCGTCCTCCTCCAGGTGCAGGTGATGCACCCGGACGCGCTTCGCGGCGCCGCCTACCTCAAGGTCCATGTACCCGCCGGTGGCTATCGGCAGCTCGTACTGAGTGATCTGGTACGCCTTGGCTAAGTCCGCGTAGAAGTAGTTCTTCCTGTGAAAGTTCGAGTAGTTCTGAATTTTGCAGTGAAGACCCAGCCCCATTCGCGCACCGAGCGCCACCGCGCCGTCGTTCAGCAGGGGCAGGGTCCCTGGGACCGCAAGACAAATGGGGCATACGTTGGAGTTAGGCGTCTTGCCGATGTAGTCCGTCGGGCACGAGCAGAAGAGCTTCGTGGTCGTATTGAGCTGGAGGTGAACCTCGAGCCCTATCACGACCTGTCTTTTGGAAACGTATGATGCGCTCATCTACCTCGCCCCCTCTTTTTTCGTCTTTTGGGGAGCGGCGACGCCGGGCTTTCCCACTATTCTCTCTATCACGGAGGCGATCCCCAGCAGGGCCGCGTCTCCGTACCTTGGCCCCACGATCTGTACGGAGAGGGGCAGGCCCTCGTCCGTGAAGCCCATGCTCAGGTTTATCCCCGGCAGGCCACCGAGGCTGATCGGCACGGTGAAGACGTCGCCCAGGTACATCCTGGTCGGGTCCTCCTCCTTCATACCGAGCATGTAGGGCATGGAGGGCGACGTCGGCAGCAGGTAGGCGTCGAACTTGCTGAAGAGCTCGTCGAACTCCATCGCCATCTTCGTCCTGACCTTGAGCGCTGGGCCGTAATAATTCTGGTAATAACCCTCGGTGAGCAGGCAGGTGCCGAGGACGATCCTGCGCTTGACCTCCTCGCTGAAGGACTGAGTCCTCGTGTTCGTGTACATGTCGAACAGGTTCTTGCCGTCAATGTGGGTCCCGTACCGCATCCCGTCGAAGCAGGCGAGCTTGGAGCTGGCGTCGGCGAGCGCCGTGACGTAGTACGTGGCCACGCCGTACTTGACGGCTATGGGAAGGTCGATCGGCTCGACCTCCGCTCCCGCCGTCCGGCAGTGGTCCGCCGCCGCGGTCAGTGCGCCGTAGAGCTCCGAGTCCATCTGCTCCGCCTCGAATCCGGCGAACACCCCTATGCGCTTCCCCTCGAGGTCCCGCATCGACAGGGCCTCGGTGAACTTCGGGCGGTCGTAGGCGTCGCAGGTGGTGTCGTTCGCGTCCAGCCTCGCCAACACCTCCATGACCGCGGCGAGGTCCTCCACGCAGCGCGCCAGAGGGCTGACCTGGTCGAGGGACGACGCGTAGGCTACAATCCCGTACCGGCTGACCTCCCCGTAGGACGGTTTCATCCCCTGTATTCCGCAGAAGGCGGCCGGCTGCCTGACTGAGCCGCCTGTATCCGACCCGAGCGCCACGGGGCAGTACCCGGCGGCTACCGCTGCCGCGCTCCCGCCGCTGCTCCCGCCCGGGACGCGATTCAAATCCCTGGGGTTCTTCGTGGGGCCTATGATGGAGTTCTCGGTCGAGCTGCCCATCGCGAACTCGTCCAGGTTCGACTTGGCGAGCATGACGGCCCCCGCCTCGTTCATGTAGTCTATGGCGGACGCGTTGTAAGTCGGTATCCAGTTCTCGAGGATGTGACTGCTGCAGGTCGTCCTTATCCCCCTGGTGC
>JAISRP010000252.1 GCA_031273585.1 Synergistaceae bacterium | reverse complement strand
TCTCCGTTGCCCCCAGGATGACCACGTCCAGCGAGTTGACCGCTGCGCCCAGGTTCCACGGATTCGCGTACCAGTCCGCGGATATCTCGATGTGCCGCTGGTCGGAGGCGATGGACTTGACGGCTTCCAGGTCGAACGACTGGACGTCCATCAGCTTTTCTACGAGGCCCTCGTTCAGGAGGTCCACGAAGTAACCGGTTATGCCGCCGAGGCCGAAGCCGGCCTTGATCCCCCTCCGCTTCATGGCGTCCTTCATGTACGCCGTGACGGCCAGAGGGATGCCTCCCGCCCCCGTCTGGAACCCCACCCCGTCCTTGAAGTACGGCGACTCCTCTATCAGCTTCGACGCGTATCGGGCTATAAGGAGGCGCAGAGGGTCCCGCGTGACGCTGGTGGTCCCCGATACTATGCCCGCCGGGTCGCCGATGCTGCCGACCTGAACTATGAAGTCGACGAACGTGCCGGGTATCGACACCGGGGATATCGGGTAGGGCTCGATGTTGTCAGTTATCGCCACTACGCAGTCGGCGTACTCGGCGTCCGTGAAGGCGTACCCCAGCGATCCGCAGGCGGACCGGCCCGATCTGCCGGACAGATTTCCGCTCAGGTCCGCCGTCGGGGATGCCACGAACGCGACGTCTATGTGCACGTCTCCCGAGACGACGGCCCTGGGACGGCCCCCGTGGCTGCGGAGGACGACTGGCGACCCGAGCCCCCCCTCGGACGCCAGTGCCCCGATGGGGCCGTTCACCGACCCCATTATCCTGCTTATGACGCCGCTTTTGATGTGAGGAATCAGTGCCTTGTGCACCCCAAAGAGGGCGGTCGGGAACAGAGTGAGGTCGCCTATGCCCATCTTCGCGCAGGCTTCTATCACGGAGTTCACCACGTAGTCCCCGTTGCGGAGGTGGTGGTGGAACGAGATGGTCATGCCGCTCCTCAGGCCGGACGCCGCAATGGCGTCATTTATGCTGTTCACCAGTTTTTGCGGCCCGTGCGGCGCGGCCGATCTGAGCCGAGCGCCCCGCTTCAGCCCCTCCGGCGTCCTCGCGAACGCCCCGGCGAACAGCCTGCCGGACGTGCTGCCGTAGCCCTCTATGAAGTCAGGAATGTCCCTCTGTGCAGAGTTTAACGCCATGCTCCCCTACCCCCGCTCCCGGTTATTTGCCGAATACGCGCCGCCCTCGACTCCGGCGCGGGCGAGCGTATACTCAGCCCTGCGGACGACCGGCGCGTCCACCATGCGTCCATCCACCGTCACGGCCCCGATGCCGCGGTCCGCAGCGTCACGCGCCGCCGCGACGATTTTCAATGCGCTCTCTATCTCGCGCTCCGTAGGAGCGTAGACCTCGTGTATTATGGGAATCTGCGCCGGGTGTATGACGCTCTTTCCGTCAAAGCCGAGCTGCTTCGTAAACCCGGCCTCGCGCCTGAGCCCCTCGTCGTCCGAGATCCTGGGGTACACGGTGTCCAGGGCATCCACCCCGGCCGCGCGGGCAGCCACTATCATCATGCGCCGCACCCACTCAAGCTCCGTGCCCTCGGGACTGCGGCTGGTCCTGAGGTCGGCCGCCAGGTCCTCGCCGCCTGGTATCACAGCCGTCACCCTCGGAGACGCCATCGCTATGTCGTAAGCGTTCCATACCCCAAGCGCGCTCTCCAGCAGGCAGAACAGCTTCGTGCGCCCCAGCGGGATGCCGGAATCGGCCTCCACTCGGGAGATCTCCTCGTCGAGGTCCCGGACAGTCTGAGGGGATTCGACCTTCGGCGCCCGTATGCCGCTGGCCCCGGCCGGTATCACGACCGCGATGTCCTCCCGCCACAGCTCCGTATCGACCCCGTTTATCCTCACCGTTACCTCGCACGACCCGAACTCGCCCCTCCTCAGGACCTCGCGGACGAGTATGCGCGCCGCATCCTTCGCCGACGCCGGGACCGAGTCCTCGAGATCGAGTATGAGCCCGTCTGTGGCGAACAGATGCCCCCTCGTCAGCATATTCGGATTGTTGCCGGGCAGGTAGAGCATCGTGCGCCTCATCGCAGATCGCCCCCGACGAAACGCCTGAGCGCCGCCTCCACCCTCGCCCCAAGGACCAGGTCAAGCGCCCCGTTGTCCTGGACGCTTACGGCCACGTCCGGCGCGCCCAGCTCGTCCAGCACCGCGTTGATCTTCAACTCCATAGCGCGCTTGAACCTAACGGCGCTCGCCCCGGCTATCTCGATCCGCCTGCCGCCGGAAGACCCCGTAACGGTCACAAGACAGTCCATCGACTCGACCGTCCCAGCCATCGATGCCCGCTCGCGCCCCGGCTCCAGTGCCCCGGTACCCATGCCGACCATATTACTCCCTCCTCAATGTAAAAATATGTGACTATAAAAACCATAAAACCGTGGGCTCCGCCCACACCCGCCGGGGGACCAGTCCCCCGGACCCCCATTTTCTTTTTTTGATTTTCACCCGCAGGGTGAAAATCAAAAAAAGTGAATAGGGTCCAGGGAGCTGGCTCCCTG
>JAISRP010000226.1 GCA_031273585.1 Synergistaceae bacterium | reverse complement strand
TCATTTGCCTCCGACTCTTTTCGGATATTTAGGACTTCGTGGGGTTTAACCGATCTCAATTTCCCAATCTACTAAAAAGGGAAACTTAATAATATCATGAGAACTCGGTAATTGCAAGGTTTTACAATGTTCGGTCGGTCTATGTGATACGGGTTAAAATTATTTAGTTCCCCTATAATATGTATGATAGCAAAATAGAGAAACTGTAAAATACTGGGATGGGACGCGGTATCCGCGAAAAAATCTGCCTGAACGACCAGAGGTTGCTGAGACGCCTGTCGGAGATATAGCTGGGCTCGTTGGGTAACGGACGCCGCGCTGCCTTGAGTTTGTGGATCCGCGTTTCGCGCTGAAGTTTGACAGCCAGTTTCTTAACGGATATAATCCAGCCTGTTCATTTGTATATATGATTACCAGTGAATAACAAGCCGCACCGCCAAATATCACGGTGCCTGATGAATATCATAGGTTAAGAACAGGACGCCGGCATCTCGGCGAACCTGTACGGCGTGATAATCGCACATAGCTGATTCATCTTATGCTTATAAAATCTTGCGAAGGGGTCTGTTTGTATGCTGGAATATGCTATCTCCTGCTATCGTCAGCCAGTCAAGCACATCCGAATGTGCCTCTCCCACTGAACTACACAATCCGAATCTCTGCACACATGACAACTGACTGGAGGTAAAAAAATGACGAGGGATGATTTCGAAACCCTTCTCGTCCATGGCGTGTACGGCGCGGACGAGAGGACTGCCGGCGCGCTCACCGTGCCGATATACCAGACGGCGACTTATCGCCAGGGAGAGATAGGGATAGAGCCCGAATTTGACTACAGCCGCTCCGCAAACCCGACTCGCAGGGTGTTGGAGCGTCATATCGCGCTGCTTGAGGAGGGTGATTCCGGGTTCGCCTTTTCATCCGGCATGGCGGCGATAACCGCTCTATTGCTCCTGTTCGGCAGCGGAGACGAGATACTGATACCGCGGGATCTTTACGGCGGCTCGTATCGGCTGCTCGAGGTCCACTTCAGAAACTTCGGCCTCAAGTGGCGCATCGTAGACACTACCGACGCGGAGGGACTTGAACGGGAGTTTTCACCTGACACGAAGGCGATTCTGCTCGAAACCCCGACAAACCCGACGCTCAGGGTCAGCGACATAGCCGCCGTCTCCAGAGCGGCGCATCGCCACGGCGCCCTGGTCATTGCGGACAACACCTTCCTCTCCCCCTACCTCCAACGGCCGCTCCCGCTTGGAGCCGACATCGTGGTACACAGCGCCACAAAGTACATAGGGGGACACAACGACGTCCTTGCCGGACTGGTCGTCGTCAAGGACCCGGAGATCGCGGAGCGGTTCCTCATGATACAGAAATCCACGGGCGGGGTGCTCGGCCCTTTCGACTCGTACCTCCTTATTCGCGGCCTCAAGACCCTCGCGCTGCGCATGGACAGGGAGACGGAGAGCGCAACCGCCATAGCCCGATGGCTGCTTGAACACCCCGGAGCGGACAGGGTGTTTTACCCTGGGCTCGAGAGCGACATCGGATACGCGGTAAACTCACTACAGGCCGACGGCGCCGGCGGGCTGCTCTCGTTCGAGCTGAGCGCCGCCCACTCGCTGCCAGCGTTTTTCGCGGCCCTGAGCGTTATAACCCCGGCCGAGAGCCTCGGCTCGGTCGAGTCTATGGCCTGTCACCCGGCGACGATGTCGCACGCATCCATCCCGCCGGAGATGAGGGCGGAGATGGGCATATCGGATAGATTGATCCGCCTCGCCATAGGCATAGAGGGTCTGTCGTCGCTCAAAGACGACCTCAAGCGGGCCTTCGACGCCTCGAAGCTCTGAAATTCAGCTCCCGGCAGGGAGAAGTTAATTTAATGGAGCGATATCGAACGACAGAGGCTGGCCGCATCACCAGCCTCTGTCGTTCATACGGTTATCGGAATCTAAAGCAGGTGATTTTCCAGGACCTGCTTCTTATAGTCGAAGCCCTCTATCTGCAGGTAGTACTCGGCACAGTCCGCCAGCGCCTTGGCAGGGGTGAGCCCTATTATTTCGCTGCCGACTATCGTGACGCCCCAGCGCCGCGCCTCGGCCCTGATAGCCTCGAAGACCCGATATAGAGGCGTCCCCTCGCAGTTCACCATGTTTATCGAGACCTGCGCTATGTTTCTGTCCTCAAGCATTACTCCAAGGGCTTTGCAGTACTTGAAGCCGCCGCTCGAACCTCGGATCGTCTTGGCTATGGCCGAGGCTATCTTTATATCCGACGTGCTCAGGTTTACGTTGAAGGCCACAAGCGGGTGCCGCGCCCCTATCGCGGTGATGCCGGCGGTGGGATGAATTTGCCTGTCTCCGTAGTCGGGCGCCCACTCGTCGAGCAGGAGTTTTCCGGGCATACCCTCGAACTGCCCCTTTCTGACCGCGGCCAGGTTGGCTCGTTCAGGACGGCTCGCCGATATCTCGTAAAGGAAGCTCGGTATTTTGAGTTCCCTCCAGATTCGCTCGGCGACCCTCTTCGACAGATCGACGCACTCGTTTATATCGACCTCCTTCACGGGCACGAACGGCATGACATCGGTCGCGCCCATCCTCGGATGCTCGCCGGTGTGCTTCGTCATGTCTATCCTCTCTCCGGCCAGCTTGCACAGCCTGAACGCAGCCTCCTCGATGCCGTCGGGGCTGCCGACCATCGTGAACACGCTCCTGTTATGGCTTGGGTCCGAGGAGTGATCGAGCAGGGTTACGCCAGGCACGCCGGAAGCCTCGCCGACGAGGGCGTCAATCACGTCCTGCCTCCGCCCCTCGCTGAAATTTGGTATGAACTCGATAATTTTGGCCATCTGAATTAGTACCCCCATATATCGTAATTATCACATACGAAAATTTTAACAGGAGATCGTTTTATCTCAAGCTCATTCTGACAATTCGTTTGGACCAATTCGAGTTCCGTGCAAATTTTTTGAAAACACTCACTTTATTTGCCTGATATTCCGCTATGTTAAGATGATTCCCCTTGATACGAGTCAACATCCATATTTTAATGTTTTCCGCCAAATAACTTATTTTTTTCAAACCACACTCCGTCGAATATCCTGAGATAATACGCGCCAAAAAAGGGGCATATCGCTCTCAATTTGAAGAAACATAGGTATTTTTGAGTTATTTTTGAGGCTTGGATATAAATTTTAAACGAATATAATTGGTCGGCAAATAAAATACAGCGGCGTCCAAATCCTTGGTGACAGAAACTGCCACTATGGATTCAGCGGCGCCGGCAAGGAGACGCACAGCATGCGACAGAAAAAAACAACCCTGCCGCGGAGGTTGGCGGCAGCCCTGATGCTCCTGTTGCTTGTAACGGAGACATCCCTCCCGGCGATGGCGGCGTCGTCCGTCAGTCCGAACCCGTATGGCATCCGGGCGACTCTCAAGGCAGATGTGGCGGAGGACGACGCCGACAAGCTCTCAATGTCCAAAAAGAGGGTCAACGTGCTCTTTCTGGTGGAGTCGACGGCCGCGATGAGCTTTACGACAAAGGGCGTCATACCGGTCGTAGCTCCGGATTACTCTGACAAAAATATCGGCGAAGGCGAGACTGCCGACTGGTCGAGAACCGAGAAAGTATACGGCTACGGGTTCGAGGATGTCCAGAATATGATGAAGCAGTGTACGTTTGGCATGGGCGCTCTGCCGACGGCCTGGAGCGGCGAGAACGTAAACAAGGAGCGCAGCCTGTACGGCACGGATCTCGACGATACCAACAACTATGTAAAGTCGGGAAATACCGTCGATGAGGACATCAAGGCCCATGAGGACAAATACTACTTCCCCTTCGGCGATCCGTCCAGGGCGCGCGCGCTCAGAGAGGCTTACAGCGCGCAGACAAGGGCGCTGGAAATTGGTTTTACAAACGCGATAGAGCCTCTCAACAAATACGGAGGCAACGAGAAGGCCGCCAGTATGAATTATGTGAGGATGGATATGAGCGCGAAGCATCACCTCGGCGAAGGGATATCGATATATAAAAAATATAATCACGACGCGGTGAGGAAGGATGACGATAAAACAGGCTATCCGTACGCTTTGGTCTTCAAGGATGCCAGATACTGGAGCAGCGGATGGCAGGGGAGCAAACCGCCGACGGCCGATGATCTCGTGCCGAACGACAGCAGAATGTATCAGACGAAACTCGCCCTCTGGCGTCTGATGCAGGATGAGAATGCGTTCAAGAACATAAGAGCCGGGCTCGCCACCACGTTCTTGAACCCTGTAAACATGAAGCCCGCTCTCGGTCAGGTGAAGTATGTCGAGTGGGATGTCAGCCCGCATCAGGGCACAGTAGATCGTTTCGACACGAACAGCGTCTTCCGCGTCCCGCCGTTCGGCAATAACATAATGACGCAGAATTACTTCGATATCTCGCAAACTCCAAAAAAACCGACGACCTACTATACGTATCACCCGTATGTGCCGCAAGGTCATTCCTT
>JAISRP010000218.1 GCA_031273585.1 Synergistaceae bacterium | reverse complement strand
GCCCGAGCTGTCCCTCGATAATTTCTGAGCGGCCCGTCCGAATCCAGGGGGAGTGGAACAGATGACCTATGATATGGGGCCGCGCCCGGCGTCCCCGTCGTTTGGCGATGCAGACCTTGTTGTCGCATTCACCGGAGGGGAAGTGCCTCCGAGGTCGGCGATTCCGGAGGAGTTCAAGTGGAGGCTGTCCGACATATATACAAGCGACGCCGGCTGGGAGGAGGATTGTCTCCGAGTCAGGGCCGCTCTGCCGGAGCTCGCGGCGATGCGGGGGACGCTTGGCGAGTCCGCGGCAAACATACTGCGCTGTCTGAGGCTGCAGGATGAGATATCGATGACGCTTGGCAGGCTGTATGCCTACGCCCACATGAAGAGCCACGAGGACACGTCCGACTCCGTATACCAAGCCCTCTCGGACAGGGCGACAACCCTGTCCGTCGAGGTCTCCGCCGTTTCCAGCTTCATCACGCCAGAGCTCATATCTATTCCTGAGGGGACCCTGAACGGTTTCATCTCCCCGGAAAACGCCGCTCCGGATGAAAACTTCGACGACTATCGATTTGCCATACGAGAGGTGATACGCCTCAAGGAGCACGTCTTGAGCGACGAGGAGGAGTCCCTTCTAGCGAAAGCCGGCGATATGGCGTCCGTTCCCGACAACGCCTTTTCGATGCTGACCAACGCGGACATGAAGTTCCCGACCATTAAGGACGAGGATGGCAACGACGTCGAGCTCACTGACGAGCGATATATAAAGTACATCTCATCGCGGAACCGCAGCGTCCGAAAGTCGGCGTTCGAGGCGCTTTACGAGACGTACGGCAGAAATAAGAACACCCTCGGCGCCACCTTTAACGGGATGCTGAAGGCGTCCAGGTTTTACGCCGACGCACGAAGGTATGATTCGGACCTGGCATCTGCGCTGAACGGCCCCAACGTCCCCATCTCCGTCTACTCGAACCTCGTGGACGCCATCGAGAGCCGCTTAGCGCCGCTGCACCGGTACATGGCGCTCCGCAAGCGCGTTCTGGGCCTGGACGAGCTGCACATGTACGACGTCTACACGCCTCTTGTCGAGAATCCGTACAGGGATATATCCTGGAATACCGCAAAACAGATGGTGACCGAGGCTCTTGGGCCCCTCGGCCCGGAGTACATGGCCGAGTTCGTGAAGGGGCTCGGGTCCGGGTGGATCGACGTGTGCTCCAACAAGGGCAAGCGCGGCGGAGCGTACTCCTGGGGCACATACGGCGTTCACCCGTACATACTGCTCAACTACAACGGGGAGCTCTCGGACGTGATGACCCTGGCTCATGAGATGGGGCACGCCATGCACTCGTACTATTCGATGGCAAATCAGCCCTACAGAACTTCCGATTACACTATTTTCTGCGCCGAGGTGGCCTCGACCACGAACGAGGAGCTTACGCTCGACTTCATGCTGAGGACGACGCCGGAGAGGGACAGGAGGATATACCTGCTCAACACGAGGCTGGAGCGCATAAGGGCTACGGTTTACAGGCAGGTGATGTTCGCCTCGTTCGAGCGCGAGGCGCATGAGCGCGGCCAGCGCGGCGAAAACACGACCTCGGACGAACTTGGCCGCATCTGGAGCGGTTTGAACGCCAAGTACTTCGGCCCAGAGATGGTAGTGGACGATCTGATAAGCCTCGAGTGGTCGCGCATACCGCACTTTTACTCGCCGTTCTACGTCTATCAGTATGCGACTGGCTATTCCGCCGCAGCGGCAATCGCGGGGCGGATAACGACTGAAGGCCCTCCCGCCCGCGAGAGATACATCAGGTTCCTCTCGAGCGGGGGAAGCGACTACCCGATAGAGCTGCTTAAGATAGCCGGCGTCGACATGAGCACGCCCGGGCCGATATACGACGCGATAAATCTGTTCAGCGAAACGCTCGATGAGATGGAGCGCCTGCTCGAGGAGACGGCATCAACTAACGAGAGCTTCTGACGCCGCCGCCCTGGGGGCTCGGGGTGTTTGCTGCTATGCCTTCTTGCTGCCGAGACCCTCGAATATGATGCTCTCCTGTTGTTTTCGGAAGGCGGTGATGAAGGTGTTGAAGCACTCAATCTCCTGCGCGTCTATCGACGGGGGGGCCTTCTTGTACTCCTCGCTCCTGCTCATCTCGAAGCAGCGCTCGAGGGCCTCGGTGAGGCGGGCCAGGTGCGTCTCGCTGAAGTATATCGCGGCCGGGGTGTCGTTCGGCATACGGCGGATGGTCTCAAGCACCATGTCCGCGAAGTCGCATATCTCCATGATGACCTGCCTCAGGCTCGGCTTGCGGATGAGCGACGCCATTGAGCGAATCGCCCCGAGCTTCGTGTAGCCCTCGTATGCGGCTGGGGACTCCCTGCGCGGATTGTTCTTGGGGATCCTCGACCGGACCTCCCTGCGCGCCATGGTGAGCTTCTGCGCCTCACGCATCAGGCTCTGAGCCCTCAGCTCGGTCTCGGATTTCCTCTTTACCGCGTCATAGATGAGGGTTATCGGAGTCATCACCAGAATGAGGCCCGCGATATACGCGGGCGACAGGTCATCCGGGCTGATAAAATTGGATATGCCCAGCAACATGCCGGATCCGAACAGAAGCATGAGAGTCAGTTTGTTCACTAAGCTATTCACCTGCCGTTTAGCCAGAAGATAACGATAGCTGTTTGAATTATTTTACTACTCCCTCAATAATCTTGCAAGCGTTAAGGCGGTAAACATTGCAAGGCGACGCCGCAAGCGAGATCGGATCCCGAGGGGAAATCGGCCGGAGGAGGGGTTATGCTCCTGTCCGTCCGATTTTAGTTGCCCCAGGGCCAGCCCGGATACGCTCCGAGGAGTGATCTGAAGCGGAATATGAGTTCATTCCCGAGGAAAAGCGTTATCACGGACCCAACGGCGAGGAAGGGGCCCAGCGGGATGGCGTCCTTTCGCTTCAGTTTGTTAGCGAGCATCAGGGGCAGGACGACAAGCCCTCCGGCCAAAAAGCCGGCGTAAAGGCTGAAGATGCAGTATTTCCATCCGACAGCCCCGCCTATGCCGCACATCAGCACAGCGTCCCCCCAGCCCATGCCGCCGCGGCTCACGAGAATTATGACCGCTATTACGCCAAAGCCCAGCAGCGCGCCGAGGATGCCCTCGCGAACGGCGGGCCACCCTCCCGCGAGGCGCATCGCCAGACCAGCCGCGCCAAGCGCGAGCGCCCACATGTCGTATATGTACCCATTCTCGATGTCGGTGAGGGAGTTAAACAGGGAGAACCATGACACTGCGAGGGATACGGCGAGGGCTGCGGACACCCCCCACCTTGCGGCGAGGGCTGCGGTCAGGGCGGCGCAGACGACCTCCGCGGCCAGGTGCCGCGGGCGTATGGATGCGCCGCAGTAGCGGCATCTGCCTCGGAGTATCACGAACGAGACCACGGGGAGCAGGTCCGCGGGGCGCAGGAGCGTCCCGCAGGAGTCGCATGCGGATCGCTCCCTGCCCCACCACTTTCTTTCGGCGACGGTCCTCATCGCAGCCGCGTTTATGAAGGAACCGATGCACGCCCCGCCGACGAGGGCCGATATAACTGCTACAATATCATAGATGCGGGAGTAGAACCCCAAATCAAACACCCCTTTTACCGAAGGAGAGATAGTGATGCCAATAATCCAGGTCAACCTGCTGAAGGGCCGTTCCGCGGACGTAAAGCGCGCGTTCGCCGCCGATGTGACCCGGGCGGCGTGTACTCATCTGAATGTCAAGCCCTCTCAGGTGCGGATTATCTTCCACGAGATATCCCCCGAGGACTGGATCGTATCAGGCGTCCCCATCCGAGAGGATGCCGCGGCCGGAAACGGGCCGGCCTCATAGGGCCAGTACACGCTCATCGGGGCTGCGCGCCGGTCAGGCGTAGTGCTCCTTGAATCTCCTGTGCTGCGCCAGCCACTGGTCGGGCGCCTCGAGGACCATTCGCTCGACGACCCCGTTTATCCTCTCAGTGATGGCCAGAATCGTGGCCTCGCGGTTCTCCTTCATATCCCACTCGATCGGGTCCCCTATCCTAACGCTGTGCCTGCACGGCGATATCCTGTGAGAGAATATGGGCACGAGGGGCTTTTTCGTGAGGTAGGCGAAGACGGCGGCGCCCTGCGAGGTTGACGTCGTCAACCCGAAGAACTTCGCCGGGATCCCCTCGTGCCCGCCGTGCTGGTCCGGGAGTATCCCCAGAAATTCCCCCCTCCGGAGAATTGCGGCTGCCCGCGTCATCGGCGCCTTCTTCGATATGCAGGCCAGGCCGACGCGGGACCTCATGCGCTCTATCAGGTTGTGGTCGTCGGTCTCCTGGACTATTGCCGTGACCGTATGCCCCCTCTGGGCCAGCCATGCCGCCACCAGCTCCCAGTTGCCCACATGTCCCGTCAGAAGTATCGCCCCGCGCCCGTCGAGGGAGTCCAGCAGGGATGCGTTCTCCGGTTCCACCCACTCGAGCGCCTGCCTCGGGTCCCTCTGTAACATGATGAACTCTATGCCGGTCCACACGAGGTGGTCGTACGTCCCCCTCAGTATCCTTCTCCGCTCGGCGTCGCTCGCGTCCGGCAGGGCTATCTCGAGGTTTCGCAGCGCCACCCCGCGCCTTGGGGCCATGATGCGGAGCGGCGCGCACAGGACTGAGGCCAGAACGCGCGCGCAGATGCCGGGGCGAAGCAGCCTGGATAAGAGGCCGGTCGCAGTCTCCTTCAGGTTCATGTCAGAGCCGGAAATTCCCGGCGCGGAGCAGTTCGCAGAAGTATCATCTACCTGTTGCAGCGCAGGAGCCTGAAGTCCTTCTTGCCGACCCTGATCTGGACGTAGCCGCCCGGCAGGATGTCGCCGGACGTTATCTGCCTCGACTCGTCGAGCTGTCTCTCGCCGTTCAGGTATATCCCGCCCTCCTTTATCTTGCGCTTCGCCTCCCCCTTTGACGAGACGCCTCCGGAGGCGACGAGCCCGTCGACGAGGGGGGCGGGTGTCGCGATGTCCCCTGTGGGAATTTCGGACGCCAGCATGTCGAGTATCTCGGCCGAGGCGGACCTGACGTCCGTCTCGCCGAAGAGTATCGCGCTCGCCTCCCGCACGCGCCGCGCGGTGTCAGCCCCGTGGACCCTCTCCGTCATCTCCAGTGCGAGCCGTTTCTGTGCCTCCCTGCGCTCCGGATGGGCCGCGTGGTCCGAAGCGATCGATGCGACCTCATCCAAGCTGGCGAAGGAATAAATCCTGTGCAGATTTTCGATGTCGCGGTCGTCCGTGTTTATCCAGAACTGGTAAAACTTGTAAGGGCTGGTTTTTTCAGGGTCGAGGTACACCGCGCCCTCCTCCGACTTGCCGAACTTCTCCCCCGAGGCGGACAGCAGGAGCGAAAATGTTATGCCGTAGGCCTGGCCCGCGCTGCGCTTGCGGATCAGGTCGATCCCGCCGATGATGTTCACCTGCTGGTCGTTCCCGCCGAGCTGGAGGCTGCAGTCCATCGTCCTGTACATGTGGTCGAAGTCGTATGCCTGCAGAAGGATGTACGACAGCTCGGTGTAGGTGATGCTCTTGTCCGGATCCTCGATGCGGCTGCGGACATACTCCCTGTTGATCAGGAAGCTCACGGGGAAGTACTTGCCGGTGTCCCGCAGGAACTCGATGAACCCTATTCCCGACAGCCAGTCGTAGTTGTTGGCCATTATGGCCGAGTTCGCGCCGCAGTCGAAGTCGAGAAATTTTGCAAGCTGCCCCTTTATGCAATCGACGTTGTGGCGCACCTGCTCCTCAGAGAGCAGCCTGCGTTCCTTGGTCTTGCCCGACGGATCGCCTATCAGCCCGGTTCCGCCGCCAGCCAGCGCCACGGGGCGGTGCCCAAGGCGCTGGAGCCACGCAAGCCCCATTATCGGCACCATGTTGCCGACGTGAAGGCTGTCCGCGCTCGGGTCAAATCCGACGTAGCCGGTGACCATCTCCCTCTCCATCTTCCGCCCGAGCTCCTCCGGGCCGCTGCACCACTCGACGAACCCGCGCCTGGACATGATCTCGTAAAAATTCTGAGGCATGATATCTCTCCCTTA
>JAISRP010000186.1 GCA_031273585.1 Synergistaceae bacterium | reverse complement strand
GAACCTCCTCCGCAGAATACTCTCGGACCGAAGGGCGGCCTGACATGTTCAGCAGGCTCGACATCTCGCTCGGAAGGTCCGTCTTCTGGCTTTTTTCAACTGCCGGCTACTGGCTCATGATATTCTTGTCCTGGTGGGACACCAGGTTTCGGATCTTCATGTGGGCTCAGGTAATTTCAGGTTGGGCGGAGAGGAAGAGCCTGTCCGACCTCATCGCGAACATGAGCGCGATGGAGGACTCCGTGTGGACCAGACTCGCCGGCACAGGTACCGTTCCGTTCGACTTCATGATCATCCCGGCCGTCATGGCGGTGCTGATGTTCTTCGCCCCCTTCACAGTGAGGGCCGACAACAGGCGTCCGATCAGGGGGTATGCTGCGGTCCCCCTCACCGTGGCGATGTGCTACATCTCAGTCTCGCTGCTCAACATCGTGGCCGCCGCCGGCATAAACCTCGGCCTCAACCTGCGCCTCGGCACGACGCCGGGACCCGACTTCTTCCTCTACCTCGTTCACCCCCTCTACCTAGCGTACCCGCTGTTCGACAACTTCACGGGGTTCCTCTCCCAGTGCGTCTACATAGCCTTCATCTACTCGGTCCTCTCGACGCCCGGCAGACGCCGGAGGCACGAGGCCACGGCGGATGACGGCGCCTCGTCAGGCGCCATACCGGAATACGAGGAGGAGACCGGCATCGACAGAAACTCCTGCATCCTCGAGACGGACAGGCTGTGCAGGATACTTCAGGCGAAGTTCGGGCAGCCCGCCTTCGTCCACAGGATAAGGAACGAGATACTCGACTACATAGACAGGCCGTCGCGCGTGGAGCGCGACGTAGAGCTCGGCATCCCCCACTACAGGATTGTCCTGACCGAGGCCAGAAACAGCCTGCGCAGGGAGATCGAGGAACACCGGGACAATAGCGGCGCGCGGGACATGATGCTCTTCGTAACGGACGAGATGGAGAGGATGGAGTACATAACAGGCGAGGACTCGAAGACGTCCAGGGAGTGGATAACCGGAACCGCCGAGAACACCGCCCCCGAGAACCCAAAGGACCGCGAACGAACGGACACGGACGCGTCATGAAACGAGGGGTCAAGACCGTGGGCGCCGCCCCAATGTTCGCCTTGGCGTTACCGCATTTTTGCGCCGTGAAGCCGCTTTTTTATAAACCCCAACTACCCTGTCCGCTCCCTATTCACTCGACAGGACAGCAAGCATGGCTGAAAACGTGAAAGGAGAGATTCTGATGAAACGAGTGATCGCCATAAATGGCGGCCCCAGGAAAAACTGGAACACTGGAACCCTGCTCCGGCGCGCGCTGGATGGGGCCGAGTCCGCTGGGGCCGAGACTGAGACGGTCCATCTTTACGATCTGAGCTTCAGGGGCTGCGTGAGTTGCTTCTCCTGCAAACGGGTCGAGAGCTACCGAAACGGCCGATGCGCGATGACCGACGATCTCTCGCCGGTGCTGGAGAGGGTTATGGCGTCATCTGCAATCATAATCGGCTCGCCAATATACCTCTCGGACGTCACTGGGGAGCTGCGCTCCTTCCTGGAACGCCTCATCTTCATGAACCTCGCGTATGATCCGAGGGAGCGGTCGATAACCGATAAAAAAATTTCCTGCGGCCTGATATACACCATGAACATACCCGAGAGCGCCCTGGGGGAGTATGGCTATACGGCGACCTTCGAGTCCCACGCCAGGCTGATGAAAATTCTCGGCGGCAGCGTCGAGTACATGACGTCATGCGACACCTACCAGTTTGACGACTACTCGAAATATCACGCTCCCATGTTCGACGAGTCCAGCAAGAGGGCCTGGCGCGAGGCGCAATTTCCGGCCGACTGTCAAAATGCCTACGATATGGGCGCCCGTCTCGCCGAAATTTCGCCGATGCAGCGTTAAAAGCAACGATGACCTCCCGCGATGAAGTGATTATAGTCCTCTCACAAATTCTGAATGCAATCTGATTCAGGCAAGGGCTGAAATATGGAAGGGGCAGGTCGGAATGAAATATGAAATAATAATGCACATCATCGGCATGTCGTTCGTCATAATCGGGATTCTTACATATTTTTCGGCGCATCCGGCGATTGCCCAAGAGGCGTTTACCGTACGCGAGCTGCCCTGCGCCCGCGGCGGAATGACCATCTACGGAAAGGCGTACATTCCACGCGGGCGGGGGAGAAGGACCGCCGTCATCATAAGTCACGGCTTCGGCGGCACCCACGCGTCGAGCGCGCCCTATGCCGAGGCGTTCGCGAAATCCGGAGTCGCGAGCTATATATTTGACTTCTGCGGCGGTTCGGACGACAGTAAAAGCGGCGGCAGTATGCTGGAAATGTCGGTTCTGACGGAGGCGGATGACCTGAACGCCGTCATCGACTTTGTGGAAACGCTGGATTTTGTCGATGCCGATAACCTGTTTCTCATGGGCCGAAGCCAGGGCGGATACGTCTCCGCGCTCGTCGCATCGCGCAGGATGGCCGAGGTGAGGGGCCTCGTGCTCTTATATCCTGCTTTTGTGATCGACGAGGACATGCGAAGGCTGCGGGATAGCGAGGACGGCATTCCGGAACGGCACGAAATCATGGGGTCCGCGGTTGGGAGAGTATATTTCGAGGATGCGCTGAAGGTGGATATCTACAACGAGATAAAGGGATACGGCAGGGACGTTCTGATAATGCACGGCGACATGGACGAAACCGTGCCGGTCTCCTGCTCCGAAAGAGCGGCTGAGATTTACGAGTCGGCCGAGCTCGTCGTCCTCGAAGGGGCAGGGCATGGATTTCAGGGTACGCAGCTGGCCTGGGCTGTCAAAAAAGCCCTTGAATACATAGCCGGGCACAGGCGATGAGGTGGATTTTCTTCGTTGCGCTAAGTGTAACGACGATGGAACTGCGAGCAGTATTTTAGGGCTTCATTGCTCCTGCCATGACACAGCTGTCCTTCAGCATAAATTTCCAACCCTTCATCGAGGATTATCGGGACAAGGAAACCGTTGTCCTCGATTCTCACAACGTCTATCGGTTTTCCTCCCAGTTCGTCCGCCCACAGCAGACGCCGCCAGAAATTCCAATAATCTCGTTTGGATAAACCTCTCCATTGTTTTTGCCGGAGGTCAATCTTCCGCCCAAAAAAAGCGGCCCCCGAGGGGGCCGCTTTTTTTGGCGGAGAAATTTGCCCATACTTCAACTACTGTGTAATTTCGCTGTCCGGTCAAGTCGTAACACAAGCGCCGCACTCGACGCACGTGTCCGAATCGACCGAAGCCTTGCCATCCGCCACGCTTATCGCCGTCGTCGGGCAGACTCCGACGCAAGCCTCGCAACCGACGCAGGCGTCCTGATCTACCGTAGCCTTTGCCATGGGAAACCCTCCTGTTCCTCTATGTTTTGTAAAAATACAGGCCGGATTGAAAACCCGACCCGCCGCGACTGTGACATTTTATCATATAAAGCAAGACGAGCAAAGAGCATAATACCGCTGTAAAAACA
>JAISRP010000175.1 GCA_031273585.1 Synergistaceae bacterium | reverse complement strand
CGGGCGTGGGCGGAGCCCACGGTCTTGAACTGGAATGGTCTCTAGCCGGAGCGTCATCGTTTGAGACGACTCGATGGACACGAATTCTAAACTTGATGGTTTTAAGTGTTTAGCTTATGTATTTTCTCAACAGTAATTTTTGCGAAAACAAGTCAGCACGCCCCGCTGTTTTTTTGTAAGGAATATTGACGAGAAGTGACAACTCAGTATTTCTAATTAGTATATGACCGAAAAATTAACTAATATGGAAATTTTTTTATATCACCCGCTCTTAACTCTTCCATTTCTGTAAAATCGTGTTATTATTGTACTACGGGGTGAAATTGTCTGTAGGGGGGAATGAAAAATGAAACCTATTCATTTGCTGATAGTAGAATCTGACCCTTTGGTGCTGTTTTCAATAGGGCAGGTAATCAGGTATTTCGACAACTACCTGGTCGTTGACAAGGTCGAGCACGTCGACGGCGCTATCGAACGGATGAAGGTGGTACCGGTCGATCTTGTCATTTTAGGCGGGCAGGACAACATAGACCGGTGGCAGGGCTTTGTCGAGGCGGCGTACAGGACAAAACTTCTGTTGTTGGTGCAGAACCCGCCGAAGGAGTTTGTGCAGGAGGCCATATCGTTCGGGGTGTGGGACATGATACTGAGGCCGGCGGCGCCGGAGCGGCTCCGTTTTTCTCTCGAGATGTTCCGCTACCGCCACATATACGGCGAGGCCCTGGAGTATCCGGTGCAGCAGGAGAGGCTGGACGCAATATTTTTTCCTCGCGAGCGCCATCAGCACATCATCGCCGGCACCATCAAGAACAGCGAGATGCTGGAGAAGGTCCTGCAGCTCATCGAGGAGCGGGATCAGCCACAGTCGGCGGGGGAGATCGCAGGCGTGCTGAACGTCTCGAGGATCACGGTCAGGAAGTACTGCGAGGCCCTGGTCAACACCGGAAAGCTGCACGTGAAGAACAAGTATCAGGCCAAGGGGCGTCCCATAAAGCAGTATTTTCTCTCCTAGCAGGGGGCGGGCTGACATAAACGGGGGACCGCTCCGGCGACCGTCAGGGCGTCCCTCGGTTTCGTAACGCCACGGGGTGAATTCACGATCGGGCGGCGTAAAATCTATCATATTCGTGGTAATATTGAGCTTGAGATTTGAGCGCCGTCGCATAATGTGCAATAATGGGCCGTGAACCTGCCGAGGGGGATCTGAGAGGCAAAAAGGCTGGAGGTTGGTGAATATGTCCGATACGAGAACACAGATCAACAAGTCTGCGGATAGAGGGGACAGCGCCGTCATAGAGAAGGAGATGACGCTGTTGGTGTTCGACCTCACGGGAGAGCACTGCGGCCTTGACGTGAACCTGGTCCGTGAGATTGTGCACGTCCCGCCGAGGATCACCAGAGTCCCAAACGCCCCGCACTATGTGAAGGGGGTAATCAACCTGAGGGGTACCGTCATCCCAGTGCTTGACTGTATCTCCAAGATGGGCGGAGCCTTTACCGAGATCACTAACGAGTCCCGCATAGTGGTTGCGGAGTTCGAGGGGATTCAGTTTGGCGTGCTGGTCGACGCGGTCCGGGAGGTGCGAACCGTGCCGGATTCCCTGGTAGAGACGGCGAACACGGTGAACTCCAGCTCCAGCTCGATCGGCGCGGACTACATATTGGGAGTGGCCAAGATGGACGACGGCAGGCTCATAGTGCTCCTGGACCTTGCCACGCTGTTTGAGATAAACGAACTCCTCGAGGAGGAGAACTAAAGGGAATTGCGCGAGGCGGAATGATCCGGGTCGACTTGCACGTGCACAGCACTTTCTCGGATGGCACGTGCACGCCGCTTGAGATAGTCCGGGCCGCCCGTGCGAGGCGCGTCGCAGTCCTGGCTCTGACGGATCACGACACGCTGGAGGGTTTGGACGAGTTTTCACGCGAGTGCAGGGCGGCTGGGATTCGTCCCGTCAGGGGCGTGGAGCTGTCCGCGTCCGCGCCGATTACGATACATGTGCTGGGTTACAGAATAGGGGACGGCTCGTCGCTGAAAAAAGCGCTCGACTGGGTGATAGAGCGCAGGAATGCCAGGAACGGGGAGATCTGCGGAAAGCTGCGGGATCTCGGGGTTGGCGTGAACATCGAGGAAGTGGAGGTTATGGCCGGGGGGCGGGTTGTAGGCCGTCCCCATATTGCATTATGGATGGTAAAAAACGGTTTTGTTCCCGACACGAGGGCGGCCTTCGACAGATATCTTGGGAAGGGCGCTCCAGCTTATGTCAGGAGGGAGGGGCTGTCGCCGGGGGATTGCGTGAGGGTCGTCAGGGAGTCGGGCGGCCTGCCCGTGCTGGCTCATCCTTCGCTGACCGGGCTTGACGAGGCCCCGCTCGGGGAGTTGCTCGATGAATTGAAGGAGTACGGCCTCTGGGGGCTCGAATGTATTTCGTCCCACTGCTCGTCCGAGGCTGCGTACAGATACCTGAGGACCGCGGACCGGCACGGGCTGTTCCCGACGGCCGGCTCCGACTTTCACGGCGCCGCAAGGCCGGACATCGCGCTTGGCGTCCAGGTCTCGGAGGATTTCCTTCCATGGGCTCGCATCGGGGTGAATCTGTGATAATATATTTTGAGTAACAGGGCTTTTTTTGTTTGACCGTTTGCACAATTCCTTTGCCGATCCGGCATCGCTTCTGCACAAGCCGCGACTTCGCATGACAGATTGATGGTCCTGTTTATGATCGTTCGGGGGATGTGGCATTATCCGGCCTTAGCGCCGGTCGTCTCCGAGGGCGGTCGGGAAATGGAGGTAATTTCTTGGACGGAAAACTTGACTTCAGGAGCGACACCGTCACCCAACCCACAGATGAGATGCGGCGCGCCATGTTCTCCGCCTGCGTGGGCGACGATGTCATGGGCGACGACCCGTCGGTCAACGCCCTGCAGGAGTACGCGGCCGGCCTCGTTGGCATGGAGTCCGCGCTGTACGTCTGCTCCGGGACCATGGGAAACCTGGTCGCTATCCTGGCCCATACCAGGAGGGGCGACGGCGTCATGATGGGAACGGGCTCCCACACATGGAACAACGAATGCGGCGGGGTGGCGGGTTTAGCCGGGGTCATGCCATACCCCCTCGACGACAGGGAGGGAATTCCCACCGCGGAGTCCGTCAGGTCGTCGTTTAAGTCCTCCGGAAATATTCACCACGCTGCAACCACTCTCCTAACCCTGGAAAACACTCATAACAGTTCGGGCGGGACGCCGGTTGATGCGGAGGCCTTCGCTCAGGCGGCCCGGGAGGCGCATCGCCTGGGACTTGCCGTTCATCTGGATGGGGCCAGGATCTTCAACGCCGTGGCCTATTTCAAAAATGACGTGAGGGACTACGCGTCCGAGGTCGACTCCGTCCAGATATGTCTTTCAAAGGGGCTCGGAGCGCCAATGGGCTCGGTCCTCTGCGGCGGGGCGGAATTTATAGGCAGGGCCAGGAAGTACAGGAAGGCCCTCGGCGGTGGACAGAGGCAGTCCGGCATAGCGGCTGCCGCCGGACATATCGCCCTGCGCGACATGCGGGGAAGGTTGCACGAGGATCACGCGAACGCGGTCCTTCTGGCCGACCTCTTGACCGGCATCGGCATAGACGTGGAGCCTCTGCCGAGGCGAACGAACATGGTATATTTCAGGACCCCTGAGCGCGTCGGGGACGACGCCGCATTCCGGAGCAAGTGCCTGGACAGAGGGCTTCAGCTCAACGCCGCCGGGGTCGGCAGAATCAGGATGGTGACCCACATCGGGCTGGACGAGTCATCCGTCCGCACGGCGGCGGATATAATCGAGGATGTCCTGAAAGAGGCGGCCTCAAAGTGAGCGCAAGGCCGGACAGGCATGATGTCGAATCGATGGGAGCCTGGATGCTGGATCGCGTCATGTCGATGCGGGGGGGCATCAGCGGCGCCGACGTCATTTACGGTTTCAGCGTATCTCACAGCCTCAGCCTCCGCGACGGGGAGCCGGAGGAAAATACATCAGGCGTCTCGGGTGGGATAGGGCTCCGCTGCATAGGCGACGGCGGGCGGCAGGGGGTCGCCTTCGGGAACAACCTGTCCCGCGACGCCCTGACGAACATGATCGAGTGGAGCCGGGCCAACTGTATGAACTCCGAGCCGGAGGAGGGGATATCCCTCTATGGCGGCGCCCTGGAGGATGACGCATCCTCCCTCGAACTTTGCGACGAGGAGATAACCAGAGGGGTTGACTCCGGCAGGCGCATGAGGGAGTGCCTCGACATGACGGGCGAGGCAAAGGGGAGGGACAGCCGGGTCGTATCGGTCCGGGCCGCGTCCTGGGGGGACGGCTATTCGGAGTCGTTCTACGCCTCCACGTCCGGCATCATGGGCTGGCGGGCCTCCACGTCCGCGTCCTGCGGGGTGGCGGTCGTCCTGAGCGACGGGGACTCATACGAGATGGGCGGCTTCGGAAATTCGGCGCGGCGTCTCGACGACCTGGACGGTCCCTCCTACGCGCGCATATCCGTGGACAGGACCGCCTCCGTTCTCGGCGGCCATCCTCTCCCGACCGGCAGATATACGGTAGTGATGGGGCCTGAGATATCCTCGTCCATCGCCTGCGTGATCGGGGAGCTCTTCTGCGCCTCGGACATACACAAGGGGCGCTCAATGATGAAGGGAAAGCTCGGTGGAACTGTCGCGTCCAGCGCGATAACGCTGATCGACGACGCCCGTATGCCGCGCAGGCTAGGGTCCTCCATGTTCGACGGGGAGGGGGTCCCGACGGGGAGGACAGTGCTGATAGAATCCGGAGTGGCCAAGAACTACCTCTACAACCTGCAGTACGCGTCAAAGGACGGAACTAGCTCGACCGGAAGCGCCGCGAGGGGCATAGGCGGCCTGCCGGACGTTGGGCTATCCAACCTCGTGCTCCAGCCGGGAGACGAGACCCACGAATCCCTGATAAAGGGCGTCGCGGCCGGATTTCTCGTCTCGGAGCTGATGGGCCTGCACACGTTCGACCCGATCAGCGGGGACTTCTCACTGGGGGCGAAGGGCGTCCGTATATCGGGCGGGGTCTTGGGCGAGCCCGTCGCGGGCGTCACCATAGCGGGCAATTTGCTGGACCTTATGATGAATATGACGGCGGTCGGCAGCGATCTCGAGTTCTTCGGATCCGCTGCCGCTCCGACGGTCGTTGTGGAGGATGTCTCCGTTGCCGGCGGCCGCGAGAGCTAGAAGATTTCTGACCCGCGTCATCCTGGCCTGCGTCATCTTATCCCTGGCGGCGGGGGAGTCGGGCGCGCTCGAGATGCTCCTGATGCAGGGGGATATCCGCAAGGGAAGGGTTTCCTTCATTGAGAGGGACGGGATGGAATACGCCGCGCTCGACGAGATGTTAGCTAGCCTTGGGTTCGCGCCGAGCCCCGCAGACGGTGGGTTCATAGTCACTTTCTCAGGTAAGAAGGTGGAGTTCTGGAGCGGCTCTGCCGTCGCGAGGCTCAGCGGGACGGTCTACTCCATGCCGAGCACGGTCTTCTTCCAGGACGGGCACTGGTGGGGGGAGGCAAACTCGTCGCTCGCCGTTATAAGCCAGTTCCTCAGCAGTGCTGGCAGGCCGTCGGACATTCGCTGGTCGCCGGCGGGAGGCGGCGGGACCGCGCTTCCCGTCCTGGCGCCCGCCGCGCCGCAGATAAAGACCCCGCGGGCTGACGCCGCTCCCGGCGGTACGCTCCCGGCGGGCGCGGCCGCGATAAACGGCGTGCGCTGGGGCGAGCAGCTGGACGCCTACAGGGCCGTCGTGGATATCTCGAAGCAGGTTGACGCCAGTATGAAGGAGTACCCCGACAGGGTCGAGGTGACGTTCCGCGGGACGGCTTCCCCTCAGATCGCCGGGAACAGTCCGTGGCCGCCGCTTCAGGCCGCCTCGAGCCAGTCGGGCGGGGATACTGTGATAGTGTTCCGGCACGGCGGCGGAAGGGTGCGAGGTTTTTGGGTGGAGGATCCCCCGAGGTACGTCGTCGATTTTTACTTCGGCGGTGGGGGCGGTTCGTCGGCCGTCACAGCCCCCGACGCTCCGCCCGGGATCATCCGGACGCAGCCCGGTACGGGTTCGCCGCCCCCCCCGTCTGGCGCAAAAAAGTTTCTGGTCGTAGTGGACGCCGGGCATGGCGGGCACGATCCTGGCGCCATCGGGAACGCGATGAGGGAGAAGGATATAAATTTAAAGGCGTCGGTCGAGCTTGCGGAGAGCCTCAGGGCGATCGGCCTCGACGTCAAGCTCACCCGCGCGGACGACAGGTATCTGAAGTTAGCGGAGCGCACGGCGTTCGCGAACGAGAACAACGCGGATATATTCATAAGCCTGCACTGCAACGCGCTTCCCAAGGGAAAGCACGCTTCGGGGACGGAGCTCTATCTCATGGCCGCCACGACGGACAGGGATGCCCTGAACCTGGCGATAATAGAGAACAGGGAGCTCAGCGGGGACGCGCAGAACGCCGCCGAGATCAACGCGGCCGCCGACAGGCGTACGCAGCTGCTTCTCAAAATCCTGGGGGACATGCAGCAGAACGACAAGATAAGCCAGAGCACGACCCTGGCCGAGTTCATGTACGAGAGGATGCGCGCGGACGGCTTCAGCATCCGAAAGGTGCTCCAGGCCCCGTTCTTCGTTCTGAGGGGGGCCGGGATGCCGGCGCTCCTCGTGGAAATGGGCTACATAACCGAGTCCAGCGATGCCAAAAACCTCGGCTCTCAGGCGTATAGGAAGAAGATGATGAACTCGCTGGCGAGGGGCATATCGAATTACCTCAAGGCTGGGTATGGGGAGGGTGGAGGATGATCAGACCTTCTGACAGGGGCAGAAAGTGGAAGAGCAACGAGGACGAGCCGTCTCCGCGCGAGAAGCGCATGATGCGCGAGAGAGGGGAGTGGAGCGACGAGGAGGAGGACGACGATTACGAGCCTCGCAGGAAGGCCCCGCTGCTCTTCAGGCTTCTCGCGTGGGCATCGCTCATCGTAATTTTTTTCGCGGCTGGATACGGGCTGACCTCGCTCGCGTTCAAGTGGCTGGATGGCAGGGGCGGACAGAGGACGCCCGGGAACCTCGTCTCGACCCCTCAGGAGGCGCAGAACCTCATGACTGGGAGCAGGTCGCCCGACGCGACAGCTCCGCCGGAGACCTCCGTCACCGTGTCCATCTCCGTGCCGGAGGGGGACAGGTTCGTGACTAGGCGGATAAGGTGCGCGCCAGGCCTGCGCGAGGACACCATAAAACAGACGCTCTCCTCCTACATGGACGCCGTGAAGGAGGGCAAGATGCTCGACCCGTCCGCGCAGAACCTGAATATTTTTTTGAGCGGGGAGTGGCTGTACCTGAACATGAACAAGAGCTTCCTGGACTCTCTCAAGGCCCTGGGCGCCGACGAGTCGAGGAAACTTCTGACCGGTCTCGTCAAGACCATGTCCGACAACTTCGCCCCGGTCTCGAGGGTGAAGTTCTACGTCGACGGCAAGGAAGTGCTCGACAAGACGCCGGTCGACCTCACGATGCCCTGGGGCCTCGGCGGCAGGTCGAGTTAAATGGCCCAGACAGGCCTGGGGAATGGTGAGGCGGGTTCGGAGTGAAAATCGTCCTTGCCAGCACGAACGAGCACAAGTACTCGGAGTTTGCCGATTTCTTCAAGTCCCTTGACGGTCTCGCGGGCTGCGATATAAGGCTCGTCCCGCCGTGGGATCCATCCGTCGGCGCCGGTCCGGGCGAAGTCGCCGAGGACGGCCGCTCATACGAGGAGAACGCTCTGATCAAGGCGCGCACATGGGCGCACAGCACCGGGATTCCAGCCTTGGCCGACGACAGCGGGCTCGAGGTTCGTCATCTGGGCTGGGGACCGGGGATCCACTCGGCGAGGACTGCCGCCGGCGGCGACCCGGAC